>JAIMKT010000014.1:61283-68653 GCA_020692245.1 Microcoleus sp. GA_180221_E-2-1-MAG-45_12 | reverse complement strand
TATCTATTCTAGTTATTCATTCTAAATACATTTGGGATTGCTATAGAAATACTAAAATCTTCTGTTGTTTGATGATGAATAGCTTCTCGATCGTCACCAGAGCTATACTAGGTATTGTACTAAGACATAAAAGGTGGGGCAGATGACCCAAGCAATCTCCAAGCCAAATAATCAACAAAATAATCTCTATGAATCTGACCTGAACCTATGGTTAGAGACAACAATTGCCCAGTTAAAGGTTGGTGATTGGCATAATCTGGATACAACAAATTTGATCGAAGAGTTGGAAGGCTTGGCAGGCAGAGACAGAAGAGAATTAGAGCATCGGCTAACTACCTTGTTGGAGCATTTACTAAAGCGGTGTTATGTCAAAAGTGAGTACGATTATGCAGGATGGGTCAGGACTATTAACAGAACTCGTGTTGATATTCGCAAAATTCTCAAGCAGTCGCCCAGTCTCAGAAATTATGCCAATAGCTCTGAGTTGTTTCAAGATGCTTTTGAGGATGCCTTAAGGTTGCTACGCTCTGATCCAGATTATGGCTCTGTAGATTTTCCCGATGTTTGGCAGTTTAGCTGTGATGTTGAAGCTCTACTAAATGTTGATTTTTGGGATATGGACTAAATACATTTAGGATACGATAGTTTTCAGCGATCGCCCTCTAGGCACTTCTAGACACTTCATGAATGCTTCTAGAAATTGATGGGAACTCTCTGGGACTCTCTAGAACTTGGGGCAATTCTATGGTAGATTGATTAGGTTGCTGGTGTAGCTCAGTGGTAGAGCAGCGGTTTTGTAAACCGCCGGTCGCAGGTTCAAATCCCGTCACCAGCTTAGATTTTAGTTAACTTTCCTGAATCGCTTGGATGGGAATGGCAATCACAATTTTTGTGCCGCGGTCAGAGGCTGGAGATGCTTCGATCGAGCCGCTGTGTTTTTCGACAATAATTTGGTAGCAACTAGTTAACCCCAAGCCAGTCCCTTTGCCCACAGGTTTAGTTGTAAAGAAAGGATCAAAAATATTCTCTCGAATTTCTAGGGGAATACCAATGCCATTGTCAGTGATTTGCACCTCAGCCCATTGTTTGTCTTCACGATTGATTAAATGAGTGTCGATCGAGATGCTTGGCTTAAAGTTAGTAGCACGGGAACTATCAGGATGTTCTGGGTCAGCAATCAAGGTGCAATAATCATTGATCGCATCCACGGCATTATTGAGAATATTCAAAAATACTTGATTCAACTGTCCCGCATCACACTCCACCAACGGCAGAGACTGATCATAGTTCTGCACTACCGTAATTTCTGGATGATACTCGTTCGCTTGCAGACGGTTACTGAGAATTAACAGCGTACTATCAATCCCACTGTGGAGGTCTATTTGCTTTTTACCCTCTTCATCAAGGCGAGAGAAGTTTCTCAGAGATAGGACAATTTGCTTGATTCTCTCCGTACCGTGGCGCATGGAATCTAGGGTTTTTGGCAAATCTTCGGCGATAAACTCTAGATCAATTTCTTCAGTTAACTCAGTAATATCCGGGCTGGGTTGGGGATAATTTTTTTGGTAAAGCTGCACTAATTCCAGCAAGTGATCGGCGTACTGACTGGAGTGGGTAATATTGCCATGAATAAAACTTACAGGATTATTAATTTCGTGGGCAACCCCCGCCACCATCTGTCCGAGACTAGACATTTTTTCGGTGTGCAAGATCATAGACTGGGTGCGCTTCAGTTCTTGGAGAGTCTGCTCTAGCTGGGTATTGCGTTCCCGTTCCCTAGTTTCGCTGGCGTGGAGTTCGATCGTCCGCTCCCGGACTTTCCCCTCTAGGTTGGTAAATAATCCCTGCAACTCTGAAGACATGGTATTAAACGCTTGAGCCAAAACCCCGATCTCATCGGCTCGGTGGTCTAGGGCAACCTTGGTCGTAAAATCTCCCCCCGCCATCGCCAAGGCAGAATCTTTTAAGTCTTCGATCGGCTTCACAATCCTCTTGGTGGTAACAATACCGACCCCAGTGGCGAGAATCAACGTAATCAAACACAGTAAAATTGTTGTCTGAGTATTTTCCTGAATCCTTCCCATAAAATCTGACTCTGGCAAAATCACTAGAGATAACCAATCCAAGTCATCACCATTACCTAAAAGATTAACTTGGAGAAAATAATTTTGATCATTTGCCCGAAATCTGAGAGATTGTGGCTCAGTAATTTGGTTTAAATCTGGAAATTGCTGCGTCAAATAGGCTGATGTCGATTTAAGGAGAGGATCATCTATATCTTGAAGAGTTAATCTAGTTACCTGATTTTCTTCTTTCTGAAAAGATGGTTGTTTTGTAGAACTAGCAACTAGTTTTTGATCTCTTTCAATAATAAATATTTTGCCACTTTCTCCCACATTCAATTCACTGAGAAAATTATCGATCGTGGCTACACTCAGGGTTGTACTTGTCACCCCTAAAAGTTGTTGGCGTTGATCATAGATCGGGAATGAGGCACTAATTTGGGGAATATTATTAACAATATTTGGGTATATTTCACTCCAAACGGGTCTTCCAGCTACCATCGCATCTACATAAAAAGGGCGAGTCTGGGGATCAAATTTTTGACCAATACTTGGCTCTCCCACCAAATTTCCTTGATCACCTGTCTTGTAAATATAAGTTTCAAAGTCTGTAGCTACTCCAATCCTGCCAATGGAGATGTCCCCATTTTCCTGATTCCGGGCGTGGATATATTCCCCTTGACTATTCGCCGTCATGATAATACTTACTGAGGGATAAAGTCGTGCCTGCTGCCAAAGGAATCCCTGCCATTGGTCAAGATTTCCCATACTCAAAATCCCTAAATTTGCTAATTCTCCACCAGTTTGATTAATTTGTTTAGGAATTGCTAGATAGCTCTCTAAATTATTTTCTACCTGCCTACTAATTTGTTGCTCTAGCTGGTCAACAACTGTGGTGACAGCTTCTTGCCCGTTCCGAAAAGAAAGAAAACCAACTATGCCTACTGCTCCCGTAATCTGGATCACAAAAGGCACAACAATCATCAAGCGTAGAGGAACTTTACCAGAAGTTTGACTAACTATATGCTTGACTTTTTTAGTTACAGCCTTTCTCGCCTGATTAAAGGGATGGATAAACATAGATCTATGTCCTTAGTACTTACAACTTAAAGGTTATCATAAGCCAGAGGAAAATGTAAATAAAAGATAAAGTAATACCAGTAAGGTCTCAATTTGCTGTATATTTACCTACCCAATTATTACCTAGAAGATTTATAGCTAAATAGATAGCTAGTTGGAGGGGAATTAAGTAGATTTACTAAAGGCAAAAAATAGAAATACAGCAATCTGCAATGACCTGTGGGTTGGAGTCGCTCATAAATTTTTTCTACTTACCCAGGCAAGGAAAATACGCGTATAAATGAACTGGGATTGCTATGAATTGTTGAGTTTTACTAACAAAGCTTTACTAAGCTAGATACACTTTAAGAAGAGCAGTTTACAGATTAACTGATAGATAACGTAGATAACTATGTACACCTGTTGCCATAAAACAGAGTGACAAGAAAGATTAGAAAGATATTTGGTGGGCTGAGCATGAGAATCTTGTTGGTGGAAGATGATGAAACTCTGGCGGAGATTGTTAGCGATTTTCTGCATAAACAACGCTATGTTGTGGATGTGGCGATCGACGGCGAGCTAGGTTGGAATTTTGTAGTGAGCTACACCTACGATTTGATCGTGCTGGATGTGATGCTGCCCAAGCTAGATGGCATGAGCCTCTGTCGCCAGATCCGCAGTGCCGGACACCAAATGCCAGTTCTCCTATTGACGGCTAAACAAACCAGTAATGATAAGGTGATGGGCTTGGATGTCGGGGCTGATGACTACCTAGTTAAACCCGTCGATCTACAGGAAATGGGAGCCAGGATTCGCGCTCTCCTCCGGCGGAGTAACTCAGCCCTAGCACCCCTGTTGACTTGGGGAGAACTGTGTCTGGATCCCAGCAGTTGTATCGCTACCTACAGTGGTAAGAGTCTACATTTGAGTAGCAAAGAATATTCTCTGTTGGAGTTATTTCTGCGGAATGCTCGGCGAGTGTTGAATCGAAATACCATCATTGACCATCTGTGGGCTGGGGAGGATGTACCGATGGAGGATACTGTTAAAGCCCATATTAAGGGATTGCGGCGAAAATTTCGGGCGGTGGGTGCTCCAGTGGATTTAATAGAAAATATTTATGGATTAGGTTATCGCCTCAAGCCTGTAGACGCTAGTAGCGATCACATAGTTCCCCAAATAATTGCGGCGGGGCTGTCACCAGCTTTGCTGAGATATTTAGAAAATCGGCTAGGCTCCTGTGTTTTTGTGCCGACAGATACGAGTACGGCAACGATCGAGGCTTTGAATACTGGAAACTGGCAGTTACTCATTATTGACCAAATGCTTTTGACTTCCTCCACCACCAAACTTTTGAATGAGGCTTACTCCCGGCTGCTCCAGGGAACCCAATCGGTGATCTATTGCCTAGAAAGTAATCAAGTCAGATATTTACCCCGGAAAATTGCGGGACAGTTGCTATTTTTCCCTTTTATGGAGGAGGAATTAGCCCAAACTATTGCCAATACACTCCATTTGGCTCTTCCCCCCCAACCCCTAGAAAATTTCCCGCCCCTGCCTCATCTCTCAACAGAGAGGCTACAGAAATTCTCTGAGTTTGCGGTTAGTACAGCCTCGCCTAGGGAAAGGAATAGTTCCACACCACAGCCAGACCTTGAAGAAGTGGGATCACTAAACGGAGCCGAGGTACCGATCGTGAGCCTCAAAAACTCGATCGCCGACCTCTGGGAAAAATTCAAAGACAAAATCTGGCATCGCATTCACGTCCTTGAAGCCGCAAAAGTTGCCCTCCTCAACCAAGAACTAACCCCAGAACTCCGGGAGCAGGCGATCTCTGAAGCCCACAAACTAGCTGGTTCTCTCGGAACCTTTGGCTTTCCCACTGGGACAAATTTATCCAGAAGAATTGAAAATATACTCCTCACTTCGACTCTGCTTAGTGACCTCATTTCGACTCCACTCAGTAACCTCATTGCCGATCAACTTCTTTCTCTACAAGAGGGTGTCCCAAGAGCAAGTTCAGGGCTTCGCAATGACCCCAATTTAGCCAAGCCCAGTGACCATTCTAGATACATTTTACCCCCAGCCCAAACTCAAGAATTTATTGATCTCCTCACAGACCTTAAAGCTCTCCTCAATTCTCAATCCCAGCATCTCCAAAATAATTCTCCACCCCCTCCAAAACTTGAGGAATTCCCAATTCTCCCTACAGACCAAAATCCGAGAACTAACCGCCGTCAATTCAAGAATGTGGGGAAATATCCTAGTACCTATCCCTATTTATTAATTGTGGAAGACGACCAAGAACTGGCCGAGGGTTTATTGGTAGAAGCCAACTCTTGGGGAATGCAGGTAGAGGTGATCCATGATCTGAGTGAGGCTCGATCGATTATTGACACCAATCCGCCAGACCTAGTGCTACTAGACCTCGTATTTCCTGAAGTCACCGAAAATGGACTAGATTTACTCCAAGAGCTTTCTGCCAAAACTCCCCCCATTCCCACGATTATTCTGACTTTCCGGGACAACTTTCCCCAACGGCTAGAAGTGGCTCGCCTCGGAGGTTGTGGTTTTCTGTCCAAACCTGTAGCCCCTAACCAAGTGATGCAGGTGGTTAGTCAAGTATTACAGCAAAATCATCTAGAGCAGTTTAAGGTGATGGTGGTGGATGATGATCCCCAGATTCTTGCCATCCTCACCCATTGTCTCCAGACGGCTAATTTACAAATTCTGACCCTTGAGGATTCCCGCAATTTTTGGGAAAGTTTAGAGGCTTTTACGCCAGATCTGCTGGTGTTGGATATTAATATGCCCTACGCCAATGGTCTAGAACTCTGCCAAGTGATCCGCAATGATACCCAGTGGAATAGTCTGCCAGTTTTATTTATCTCTAGTCAGGGGGATCCCTCAACCATGCTCCAAGTATTTGGGGTGGGAGCTGATGATTTTATTTGCAAGCCTTTTTCTGAGGAAACAGTGATGACCCGGATCCTCAATCGTTTACAGCGGTTGAATGTGATTCGTAGTCTCTCGGAGGTGGATCTACTCACGGGGATCGCTAATCGTCGCAAGTTTGCCGCAGATTGGGAGAGATTGCTCCGGTTGGCAGCGCGCAACACTAAGTATTTATGTTTAGCAATTCTGGATTTGGATAATTTTAAGGAAGTGAACGATCGCTATGGTCACGAAATGGGCGATCGAGTCCTCCATGATTTGGGGAAGTTGTTGCAGAGAAGTTTTCGCCAAGATGACCTAGTAGCTCGGTGGGGCGGTGAAGAGTTTGTGATCAGTTGGTACGGGATTAGTAAACAAGAAGCAGCCCAACGCTTGGAGCAGGTTTTGTACAATCTCCGAAATATGGATTTTGTAACCCTTGACAACAAAAGTTTTAGAATTACTTTCAGTGCGGGAGTTGTCCAGTATCCCGAAGATGGCAACAACTTTCCGCTGCTTTACCACCAAGCAGATCATCTTTTGTACCGAGCCAAACAGGGGGGACGGAATCGAGTGATGTTAGATATAAACTAATTGTCGGCGAAGATTAAGGTTTTTCCGGTTTGATAATCGAAAAGAAATAACTGGCTTAGATCCACCACTACCGAGAGGCGATCGCCCACTCGACCCTGCCATAGCCCCGCCACTAGGAGATTCAAAATAATATCTGCGCCAATCCTGCCCCGGATCAGGGTTTCTTTGCCTAGAGGTTCGACTAATTCTACGGTGATACTCAAGGTCGGGAAGTTAACTGGGACATCGGCATCCATGGGCGGGGACTGGGGGGATTTGGATTGCGAGTCTAGGGAGAGATGGAGATGTTCTGGACGAATACCAAGATCAAAGCGAGTTGCTTCTAGGAGATTAACTGGGGAATTAGTTGAAACACCAGATTTTTGCTGCCACAGGGGCGGACAGGGCAGGGTTTGTTGGCGGTAGCCTCCCGATAGGGAATCGCCGATTTGCCACATCCCTTGATGATAGGTAGCGGGCAGCATATTCATGGGGGGATTACCGAGAAAACTTGCCACCATGCGATTCACAGGTTGATGATATACCGCTTGGGGAGAGCCGATTTGTTGGATTTGACCTCGATCGAGAATCACGATCTGATCAGCGAGGGTCATGGCTTCTACTTGGTCGTGGGTCACGTAGATGGTGGTAATGCCGACTTTTTGGTGGAGTTGCTTGAGTTCGGCTCTGGTGTCGTCCCGGAGTTGGGCATCCAGATTGGATAGGGGTTCATCGAGGAGA
>JAIMKT010000014.1:25904-61211 GCA_020692245.1 Microcoleus sp. GA_180221_E-2-1-MAG-45_12 | reverse complement strand
GGTTTGCGATCGAGGAGATGGGCAATATTGAGAATCTCGGCTACCTGTTGGACTCGTGCTTGGCGAGTATCTGGGTCTAAATTCCGCATTTTTAGCCCAAAGGCAAGATTTTCGGCAACGTTCATGTGGGGATAGAGGGCATAGTTTTGAAACACCATCGCCACATCTCTCGCCCTCGCCGGAACTTGATTCACCAGCGTCTCACCAATATATAAATCCCCATCAGTGGCGGTTTCCAGCCCGGCGATCGTCCTCAAAATTGTGGATTTGCCACAACCAGAAGGCCCCACCAGTACCCAAAATTCCCCATCGGGAACGGTAAAGGTAATATTCTCGATCGCGGTAGTTTGATTAAATCTGCGGTTGATACCTTCGAGCTTGACAGTTGCCATAATATCGAACAAATTTTAAAGAGAGAAATCTAAATTTGATCTTACTAGGTTCGTTGCCTCAATCACATCTAGAGGCTTGGTAAACCAGAAGCCCTGCCCATAATCACAGCCCAAATCTTGGAGGTTTTTCAACTGTTCATGGGTTTCAATTCCCTCGGCTACAACTTCCATCCCCAAACTTTTGCCAAGGAGGATAATAGTTTTGACGATCGAGCTAGGCATCTTAGAAGACTGCATCGGAGATTGGTCAGGGGCAGATTTGAGGGGTCGCTGCGTCTTGTCGAAGAGAGGAGATTGAGCCATCAAACCTACATCTAAATTGTTGCCCTGCCGAGGACTAATAAAGAATCGATCGATCTTCAGGGTATTAATGGGAAATTGATAAAGATAGCTTAGGGAAGAATAGCCCGTCCCAAAATCATCAATGGAAAGCTCAATCCCCCGTGCCTGCAACTGCCCTAAAACTTGGTTGGCTAGCTCCGGCTTCTCTAAGAGGGTACTTTCGGTAATCTCCAGATTGATATACTTACCCAACAATCCAGTTTCTTCGAGGATGCGATCGATCCGATTAATTAGCTCCGGGTGGACAAGCTCGTGGGCAGAGATATTGACACTAATTGTCCACGGGGGAAATGGCAAAGTTTTTTCTGGGCTTGCCATCAGGCTCTGATTCCGAGAATTGGGAGCATTGTAGGTCTGGTTGTGGGCAGTATGATCAACATGATCGAAATGCTCGAAGGTACTATTTTTGACCATAAACTCCAACTGCCAGATGCGGAGTTGCCAGCAGGCATGACGGAGGAGCCACCAACCGATGGGAATCAACAATCCCGTTTCTTGGGCAAGGGGAATAAACTTATCTGGATGTACTAAGCCCCGGGTCGGGTGTTGCCATCGGAGGAGAGCTTCAAATCCCTTGATCTTGCCAGTAGTCAGGGAAATAATGGGTTGGTAATAAACTTGAAATTGCTTGGGAACCAGATCCTCTGATTTGCCGTTGCAGTTGCGATCGTGTTCCTTGGGAATTTGCCAATTGATCCCAGTGATCTCTTCCCCATACTGGCGCTCTTGGACTGCGATCGTCTCCACTGCCCGCCGGATATCAGTTTCTAGCTGCAACAACTCCACCGCAGTTTTGTGCATTTCCTGATCAAACACCTCATAACGTCCCTTCCCTAAAGCCTTCGCCCGGTAAAGAGCCGTGTCTGCATCCCGCAACAGAGCATCGGGGCTTTCTGTCACCTCCGAACTCATGATAATCCCAATACTTGCGCCACTAAAGACTTCATTACCTTCGAGATTAAAGGGCGATCGCAAACTCCGGTGGATGCGTTCAGCGATCTGGGTAGCATAACCAATATCTTTGATACCCTCCAGTAAAATAGTAAATTCATCTCCCCCTAAGCGAGCCACGGTGTCTCCATTGCGGACACAACTTTCCAAAACCCTAGAAATAGCCTGTAACAATAAATCCCCAATCCCATGCCCTAGGCTATCATTGACGACCTTGAAGCGATCGAGGTCAATGTATAACACCGCAAATTTGTAGTTAGGAGAGAGACGAAGTTTTTCGAGGGCTTGGCTGAGGCGACGGTGAAATAAGGCTCGGTTGGGCAGCCCCGTGAGAGGATCGTAGAGGGCTTGTTTTTGGAGTTGTTCCTTGTCCCGCTTGCGATCAGTAATATCTTGCACCGTGCCTTCGTAGTACAACAAACTTCCCAGTTCGTCTCGCACCGCTCTAGCATTTTCCGAAATCCAGATCAAAGAGCCGTCATAACGGTATACTTCCGATTCAAAATCTGCAACAAAATCATGCTCCTGCAATAAATCCCGAAATTCTTGACGACGTTGGGGATCTTTATAGAGCTGTTGTTCGATATTGGTCAGGCTATTAATCAAAGCAGTGGTCGAAGGATAGCCGTAGATTTTAGCAAGGGCAGGATTAACCCGCATATAGTTACCTTGGGGAGTGGTTTGGAAGATACCTTCTAGGGCGTTTTCAAAAATACTCCGGTAGCTTTCCTCCGCTTGTTTGAGGGCTAGAAATAGCTGATCTTGGATCATTTCGGCATTTTTGCGATCGGTGATATCAGTAATAAAACCCTCAATGCCAATCACTGCTCCCGTCTCATCAAAAACCCCGTGTCCCTTTTCCCAGACCCATTTTGTTATGCCAGTTTTAGTATGAATTCGGTATTCCACTACGTAGGGTTGTTGTTGGGCAAGGGCTTCGGCAATTTCATTGTCAATTCTAGTTCGATCGTGGGTATAGGCTAAATCTTGATAAGCAGAGATACTGCCCAGCAATTCTTCACTGCCATAACCCGTCAGTTCTAAACAGCCTTCGCTCATGTAGGTGGTTGCCCAAAAAGGCTCACTACGACAGACAAAGGCAATTCCCGGCAGGGAATCAATCAAGGTACTCAAACGGCGTTGACTCTCTTCTAAATCTGCCATAGCTTGCTTGCGTTGCAGGGCTACTCCCAACTGGGCTGCCACCGCACTAATTAATTGCATTAAAGACTCATCTTCAGGACGGGATTGCAGCATAAAAAATACTAACACGGCTACGACCTCTTCCCCAGCCAAGATCGGTACTCCGACAGCTGCCTTCAGCCCCAACTCTTGGGCTACCTCCCGCCGCTTAAAATCTTCAGAAGTCGAAACATTATCAATCCACTTCGATCGACCCAACCACACCTGCCCCACCAAACCTTCCCCTTTCTGAAAGGTAAACTCTTGAATCTCTCTCCGAGCTAATAGAAACTTTTTTTCAAGGGCTTGTTGGGCTGGATCTTTGATTTGGACATACCAAGCCGGACTTGCTTGTAGAACTTTGCCATCAGCCCTAGGAACCCAAGCCTCTCCATACTGCCAATGGGTTGCTTGACACACCCGCCGCAGGGTCGCCGTCATTGCCCCCGAAAAATCCACCGCCTCTCCAATCACTTGGGTCAAATCCTGCAACAGAGAAACCTTTGCCTCTGCCTGTTTCACCGCCGAAATATCGCTAATAAAACCCTCTAGGGTCAGGAGTTCGCCTTGGGGATTAAAAATGCCAATGCCTTGATCCCAAACCCATCGAATCTCTCCCGATCGAGTCACAATTCGATAGTGCAATTCGTAGGGGCGTTGATTTGCCACTGCATCTTTGATGGTTCGATCCACGTATTCTCGATCTTCGGGATGGGTAATATCATCAAGTCCCGTGACCATCTCCCCCATTAATTCTGTTGAAGTATAACCAGTCAGCTTTTCACAGCCATCACTAACAAAGGTTAAAGTATAATCAGGATCATTGTCGCTCGTATAAATCATGCCCTGTAAATTATGCATCAAGACTGACAGTGATGCATGGGTAGAGGTTAGTTTAGGAGAAATTAAGGTGAACATGCTCAAGACCAGTTCTCTCTGATGTAGAGTGATCAACTTACTCCTCACCATAGTCATGAGAGTGGTCATTGAAGTAGATTTGGACGATCGCCGCAGACACACCTGAGTATTTGCCAAAGGCTGATCAGACCACAGGAGATATTGCTCCTCTGTTTGGATGAAATCTTGCAACCTGTAATTAGTAATCTCTAGAGCAGAAGCACCGACAATTTTACACCAATGCTGATTGCCATAGGCGATCGATCCACTATGTAAATCCCAAAGAATTGCCGCTTCTGGAAGTAGATTTAGAAATGCCAGCAAATCTGACCAGTATTCCCTATCTTGCCACAAGTAGTCTTCACCTTTCTCCGTATTCTCACTAGTATTAGCATTCTCACTAGAGAAAAGACTAGAGGATTTTTGATTCATCGCTAATTCTACTGTCAATTCTAAAGAATCCATCACAGAATCCATCAATTAGTTATTCACGAAATAATATTTTATATACTAGAGATATAGTTCTAAGAGTAGCTAAAATTCATCTAATAAACGGTTAAATCAATTACCAAATTAAAGATTATTTAGACTATAATTTAGTCTCTTTTGGTAGTTCTAAAAAGATAGCTACTCTTGAGTAAGTATATTCCTCACAGCCTGGAGAAAAATCCGTTCATATTTAGCACTATCACCCTATTTTGCTAAAAATTACTAGAAATTATTAAGCCCTCCTAGAAGTTACTAGAAGGTTAATAATAAAAGCAAATTTATCCTCGAAATTTATACTCAAGATTTTAGCCCATGATTCCCTATTTATTTCTCCTCCCAGCTTTTTTGATTTTGTTGTTAACCGTATTTTTACCTGCTGGACAAGCTTTTTTTCTCAGCTTTACCCGCTATGAATACGACTTGACTCAAGCTCCGCAGTGGGTCGGTGCTGCCAACCTCCAAAGATTGTGGGTCGATCCTGTGTTTTGGAAAACCCTCGGCAATAGTTTGCTTTATTTAGTTGTGGTGGTTCCCATTTTGGTCATTATTCCTCTACTGTTAGCAATCCTCATTAACCGGAAATTACGGGGAGTAAATTGGTTTCGGGCAGCTTTTTATACCCCGGTAGTGATCTCCATGGTCGTGGCAGGGATTGCGTGGCGGTGGCTTTATAGTTCCAATGGGCTGTTTAATCAATTCTTAAAAACAATTAATTTAGAAGCAATCCCTTGGTTGACTAGTCCCCGGTGGGCGCTTTTTAGTGTGATGGGGGTAACTATCTGGAAAGGATTGGGTTATTACATGCTCATTTACTTAGCAGGCTTGCAATCTATTCCACAGGAATTGTATGAGGCGGCGGCGATCGATGGGGTGGATGGAATTGGCAAACATTGGAGTATTACCCTGCCGTTGATGCGTCCCTATCTTCTACTGGTAGGAGTAATTTCGGCAATTTCGGCGATTAAAGTATTTGAAGAAGTTTTTATTATGACCCAAGGTGGCCCCCTGAATAGCTCGAAAACCTTGGTTTATTATCTCTACGAACAGGCTTTTAATAATCTAGAAATTAGCTATGCCTGTGCGATCGGGCTGGTGATGTTTTTGGCTATTTTTCTTCTCTCGATTCTCAATCTCAAACTTTCTGCTAGGGCTACTTCTAGCGATTGAGCCTAAGAAGTTGTTTGCAAAGTATATAGTGAAGCTAAACGCCATATTTTTTGTTGCCACAAGTTAATATTTTTAACTATTTTTTGACTATGTTAAATTAGAGACTAGGTGACACTAATTGCGAGTTAAGACAATGACCAATGCACCATTAACCAATCAGAAAATCGTTTATCCCGACAGTGACGGTCAGCCCATGGCAGATAACACCCAGCAATTCCGTTGGATTGTCTTCATCAAAGAAAACCTAGAACTACTCTTCGCCAATGATGCTAACGTATTTGTGGCTGGCGATCTGCTGTGGTACCCTGTCCAAGGTAAACCAGAAATTCGGGTCGCCCCTGATGTGATGGTTGCCTTTGCCCGTCCTAAGGGCGATCGTGGCTCCTATCAGCAATGGAGAGAAAGCAACATTCCCCCCCAAGTCGTCTTTGAAATTCTTTCCCCCGGTAATCGCCTGAAGGAAATGACCAAAAAGCTCCAGTTCTATGACAATTATGGCGTAGAGGAATACTACATCTACGACCCTGACAGAAATGACTTCCATGGCTTGTATCGACAAAACCAACGTCTAAATGTCATTGAGGATGTCGGTAATTGGGTTAGCCCCAGACTGCAAATCAGATTTGCTTTGAACGAAGAAACCCTTGAGATTTATCGCCCGGATGGTCAAAAATTCCTCACCACCCTTGAACTCAGCCAACGTGCCGAGCAGGAATTCCAACGCGCCGAGCAAGAATTCCAACGTGCTGAGCAGGAACGCCAACGTGCCGACAAGCTATTAGCCCAACTCCTAGCTCTAGGGGTGAATCCAGATTAGCTCAACAACCTGCTCAACCCTGCAAATAATCCCAGAGATCCGATGCCATTGGCAAAATGATCGACTCAACCTGCTCATAGCCAATTTCCTAAGTTTTGCCCAAAAGTTTCTAGAGAAATTAGCTTGATTGAAGAGTCACTAAAGCAACTGCTGTAATCATGAGCTGGAGAATCATCTAAAGGTTGATCTAGCGATCGATCTCCTGCAAAATTCCCTACTTGATTTACTACTCGATCGCGCATAGCTTGGGTATTGTAACCCCAGTCAGCGAGAAATAATCTTACACTTTTGAGGGCTGGAATCTTGGCAATCTGCTCTAGGGTTTTGAGGCGGTCTTCCACAAACCAAATATTTTTAGGTGTATTGCTGGAGAGATTACTTGAGGGGTTGTTAGAGATATTGCTGGAGATATTGCTCGATCGAGAATCAGCCTCTAATAATTCTTGTAAAATTTCTGCCTTGGGACGCTGATATTCTTTCCCAAAAATTGCTTGCCTTGATAAATTAACCCCCGCTTGCTCCAGCAACTCTTGAATAAATCGCCCTTCTTTGGTACTAATAATTAACACTTCGATACCTTGGGCTTGAGTGCCTTGGATAACATCAATCACGCCGGGATAAAACTCGTGATAGCCTAGCCAATCTGCCACATCTTCAGCAATCCATTGATCTCGTAAACTGTCTACTAACTGGGCAATTAATTTGGGATCAATATTCTCCGTAGTTACTATCTGGGAAGCGATCGACCCCCAATCAGCTAGAATATTTGCCTCACTAAAACCCAACTCCAACGCCCGCAACACTAGAGGCATTTCCCAACCAGTTTCTACCACGGGGCGCAAATTATAAAAAGCCTGCCGCCAATTTTCTTTAGCTCCCTGCCCCTGCCAAACTTGGAGATAAACCCGCCAAGCAATCTCAAAATATTCCCGCAGCCCATTACAAATCACCCCATCAAAGTCTAGGGCAAGAATCTCTGGCAAATATTTTGATAGATATTCAGTCATTTTGTATTAAAAAAATATTGTGGTGTTGCTGATTAGCAGTATAAATTGTTAAACATGCAGATTGGAGAAAATAGTTAGGGTAAGACCGCTAAATTTTTGCATTATTCCCACTTTTTGCATCAATAATTACTATCTCTTAATCCAACAACACCAACAAAATATGGCTAGTATATTCCATCCAACGCTAATTATGCTAATTAATTAAATGCGCTAATTAACATCAATTAATTATTAACTCCAACAAAACTTTTCGTGAGACTGTCGGGGGCGAGGAAGTGGTCAAGGTGGAACATCCGATCTTCCGTTTCGAGGAGAAACTTTTCGTAGAGGTAGCGAGTGGCTCGATCGCCGAGACTTTCTGCTTGGGCAGCTTGACGGCGGAGAATTTGAATGACTTCTTTTTCTGCTGCCAGATCATGTTCTAGCATTTGCCGACAGTTATAGATGCCATCTTCCTCTGGAGTAAAACAGCACAACTCTGCCAATTTGGTAAAACTAGCTACGGGAACTCCGCCCAAACCATTGAGGCGTTCCCCCAAGTCATGGACATAACCTTGAACAGCTTTGGAGCTATCCGCAAAGAATTCATGCAAGGAATAAAATTCAGAACCCTCAACCACAAAATGATGCTTTTGGTATTGCAGATACAATGCCTGAAAACTTGCCAACAAAACATTCATGCCTTCGCAGATTGGTGTGGTGACACTCTTTTCCAGTAAAACCGGATTATCCCCGATTTCGCCGAAAGCCCGAACTAAACCCTGAGTAGTAGCCATAAATTTTAGTGTTCTCTCTTAATAGATATAGATAACTACTAAGAAATTCAAGAAAAGCTCCTAACAAAAGATTTGCAAATCAACTTGACTTGAAGATTTCTAGGTAGAACTGATCAAACAATAACACAGGTTAATTAATGATTACCATTCTAAAATCTGCTGTTTTTTAGTCTTAATTTATTATTAACCTAAAAAGTAATTGAGAATAGTTAGCAATTAATTAGATGATAATGCTATACTAATTTCTATGAATTTCCCAGATTTCTGTCCTAAAAATTTAGCCTAATAGCCTAATGCAACTATGAATCCGTCCCCTTTGCCCTCATCGACATCTCAGTCGATCGACCTCCCCGGATTAGACCGATGGCAAGTATACCAACGCCTCCAAGAGTTAGATATTCCTTGTCAATGCAGCCTCTATCAACCCATCAAGGTTCAAGTCACCAATCCCACCCAACTTATACAGATATGGAGTGTGACTCGGCAGGTTACTATTTCCCCAGCAAAATTGGGAAAGTTTTTAGAGAATTGTTGGCAACTAACGAGCAAGTAGATTTTGCTAAGTAGTAGATGATTTTGATAGAAAGTAGAAGCAATAAAAAATCCCCCTAGAATTGGGGGACATCTATTTAGCAAACAATTTTGAATGATGCTAGCAGAATTTTAGGGAGCTAGAGCGTGACCCCGGAGGAGGCTGCCGATCGTCTTCGCCGTGATCTTCATTTGAATCAAAGGATTTGCTGGAACTACAGTTTTGTAGAGATAGCTATCAAAGGTTAGTTTCTGCACATCTTTATCAGAGCACATTTCCACAAAGGCTTCCCGGGTCGCATTGGAGCGATAGAAGACAGTTTGCAGAATATCCAAGACCTTGTAGGTCAAGCCATACTTGCGATCCCAACGTTTGATGTAGATTTTTAGTTCTTCTTCCGTAGGAATCCGAGTGCCTTGGTTAGAAAACTCAATAATTGCTTCGGCACACATCCGAGCCGACTTCGCTGCAAAGTAGATGCCTTCTCCAGAGGATTTGGTAACGGTTCCGGCGGCATCACCCACGAGGGCAACTCGACCCACAACCCGCCGAGGACGAGGATGTTCAGGAATCGGATGCGCTTCAACTTTGATGATTTCACCACCAGCTAATTTTCTTGCAGCCCGGGTGCGGATGCCAGCTTGGAGTTGCTTGATAGTAGCTTTGTGGACTTTCATGGTGCCAGTGCCGACAGCTACGTGGTCATATTTGGGGAATACCCAAGCGTAGAAATCTGTAGAGACATCATCACCGACATACATTTCGGCAAGGTTTTCGTAGTAAGCCATTTTGTCCTCTGGGAGACGGATGCGTTCTTGGAAGGCGATCGCATAGTTATAGTCTCCAGCATCAATGGCTTTAGCAATGCGGGAATTAGCTCCATCGGCTCCAATCACCACATCTACCTGTAGGGTTTTGGCTTCTCCTTCGAGGCTGCCGCTGGAATGATCGGCATAGTGGAGAGTGTAGGGATCAGTATTCTTAGAAGGAATATCTAGCTGATGCACAGTCCCGTTAATTAATTTTGCCCCAAATTTGGCGGCTCGATCGCGGAGGAAACCATCGAGAACTTCCCGGCGGCACATGCCAATGTATTCATCGGGCTTTGTAATATTAATATCCACTTCAACATTGGAAGGGGAGATCATTTTCATGTTGCGGACTTTGCGATCGATAATGTGGGGGGGGAGGTCAAACTCACTCACCATGCACATGGGAATCGCTCCACCGCAGGGTTTGGCGTTATCTAATTTGCGCTCAAACAAAAAAGTCTCAATTCCAGCTTTTGCTAACGTTTCCGCCGCCGAAGAACCAGCCGGACCAGACCCTACCACAGCAACTCTTAGAACCAAAGTTTTTCTCCCGTATCTCTTTTTATCCTTATGGATGGTTATGGTATCACGGCTACCTCCGAAATTTGCTCTGTCCTAGGTAAATTTGCAACAGACCTTAACAAGGCAGTAACAATGCTTAATAACTTTTAGATTAATGCTAAAGAAAATGTAAATTATTCTTGATAATCAGTCATTTTGCGAACTTTTTCCGGTAATCCCTAAAATCAAATATTTTTAGTAATCGTACTATTTTTGAGGGAATCCTTATTTTTTCGATGTTATGGTTAATAGAGATTAATACTTAGGAAGTTTTCTAGTTTTAGAAAGTCCAAGCAAACTCTTACCTCTAAATTATTCTCTCAGGCGATCGCTATCTATAACTCTGTAAATTACTCAAAATCTATCAAGACAATCATGAAGCTTAAAAATATTTTCATTGCTACTGTAGCTACGATCGCTCCCCTACTGACCATTTTTCCAACACTTACCCCTCCAGCCACAGCCCAAGAAGAAGTCAGTATCCGAAATGGTGAATGTTATTCCAGGGTGATTGGAGAAGAGCAAGGATCACAAATCAATATGCGATCGGGACCCGGCACAGATTTTGAAATTAGAGGCTACGTATTAGTAGGTCAAATTGTCAATAACTTAACTGGTCCGGCTTCAAGAATCGTTCGCCAAGATAACCAAGGGAACACATGGCGGCAAGTCGAATATCTTCCTAGTCGCACCAGAGGCTGGATTAGAGCAGATTTCCTGAGACAAACTAGTTGTGGTAGTTAGGATCGGGATGTCACACTTAATAATCTGCAATTAGTCGACACAAATCCCAGTATTCAATTAGGATTAATTAAGATTAATTAGGAGAAATTTAAATGTTTATCCCCCGTGGTTTTGGTGAACGCTCGATCGTGACCAAACTTGGCAAGATGATCTATTACACGGCTCAAGGAGAACCATGGAATGAACCTACCCCAACAGAAACATTAGTATTTCTCCACGGCTTTGGTGGTGGCTCCTCTGCTTACGAATGGTCAAAAGTATATCCAGCTTTTGCCGCAGATTATCAAGTCTTGGCTCCCGATTTGATTGGCTGGGGGCGATCGGATCATCCCCCTCGCAGCTACCAAGCCGAAGATTATATCGAAACTATCATCGAGTTCATGGAGCAGACTTGCTCTAGACCAACCACGGTAATTGCCTCATCTTTGACAGCAGCGTTTACGATTCGGGCAGCGATCGATCGACCAGAGTTATTCAAGTCCTTAATTGTCACCACAGCCTCTGGTTTGAGTGAGTTTGGACAGGACTATCGCCAGAGCGGTTTTGCCCAGTTTGCTCAGGCTGTGAATGCCCCCTTTCTCAATCAACTACTCTACGGGACAGGGGTGGCCAATAGCTTGGGGATTCGGAGCTTTTTGGAACAACGCCAGTTTGCTAAGGCAGAGCGAATTTACCCAGAAATTGTTGAAGCGTACTTGCGATCGGCGCAACAGGAAAATGCAGAGTATGCAGCGCTCTCCTTCGTGCGGGGTGATTTGTGCTTTGACTTGTCCCCATATATCGCCAGATTAACGGTTCCTACCGCCATGATTTGGGGTAAAGGTTCTCAGTTCACTAGCCCTGAAATGGGGCGGCAGCTCGCAGCCATGAATCCTCAAGTCATTCGGCGCTTTTACTATCTGGATGATGTGGGATTTACTCCCCAACTAGAACAACCTGCGGTCACGATCGGGCTAATTCGCCAGATTTTGCCATTACTTGAGTAGATTTGAGAAGTGGAAAAACTGTTGGTACGGCGATATTGGGAACTGTGGAATTGCTGGAAATTGCTTGAGACTGCTATATTATGGAAGAAGCATTAGGCAATAAGTATATAAAGATAATAAGGAGTTTTATTGTGGTTGAACCTCTACTTTCTGGGATCGTTTTGGGTCTGATTTTTGTCACCCTCGGCGGATTATTTTTCAAAGCCTATGAACAATACAAACGGGGCAACACCCTAGGTATGTAGTTAGTTTGTAAGTGTAGGTTGGGTTATGTTTCTAAACCTAGCCTACGTAGTAACTAATTTAGTCGCTGGAAAATCTTCAGGAATCCTCTAAGCTACTCTAGTTTTGGTTGTTGTACTCTGGGTTTGGGTTGCAGAGACAAAAACTGGAGCAATGAAGGCAACAACAATTAAGGTTAGAACCAAAATTTCAGCAGTTAATAATAGTGGGTTAGAGTTTGATTTCTTTGCCATTAGTTAGAATTTAAGAATTTGTAAGTATTTCGAGCATTTAAGGGATGTTAAGGGCGGGAGCGTCGATCGAACATTGATGCAAATTTTCGCCTCCAGTCCTGCCAATTATCTCCCGGACGGTTAGAAAAACTAGCGATCGACAAGAGCAGAGGCACACCACCGACCTTAATAATCATTGATAAATGGATAGGCACAGTTAGAGTTATTACTGCCCAAGCTATGAGGTGAGCAGAGTACCAAACGTGATTTAATTCTCCCAAGGGAAGCCATGATTCCTGCATCATTCTGCCAGAGAGAAGAGCGCAACCGATACCAACCAAAAATAGAGTATTGACAAGGCGATGAAGACTATACCACCAGATGGGCTTTCCAAACTGTGATAACTTGCTGAGGGAATCTGCTTGGACTAGGCGTTTTTGTCCAGCGTGGAAACTGTAGAGGGCAAACACCGGGAACACAAACATTAGGGTTAAGCCCAAAGTCCCATGTAGACCAATAATGTCATTAATTCTGGGCAGGGGTAGTTCCCCAAATCTGCCATCAAACCTGTTGTAGACCAAAAAACCAGTGACGATCGCCCCTAGGGCAACTAAGCCATTGATCCCGTGAAATACACGCAGGGGTAGGGGTTGATAGGGGTGCGATCGAGCCATAAATCTATTCTTCTCTCAATTTTTTCTCTACGATCTTATAGCAGTCTTCAAGGATTTGCAAATTTTAAGGAAGTTATCCCAAGTCCTATGATTGACAAGTAATTTATGCCTGATCAACTTTTGGTGTACTTTCGGGGACTGGAGTAGGGATCGCCTATGGTTTCCCGATAAACGGGGCTTGGCGGTAGGGTTGACAATTATCGGTTTTGGGCTTTCTCCCTTGCTCACTGCTCCCCTCGCCGCAGGAAATGGGTTGCGTTGCCGAAATTGTTTTGAAAATGGAAGGTATGAATCTCGCTAAATCCTGAAAGGATCGCATTACCATTAGATTGACTTCAATCAGAGTTTGTCAAGAGAATTTTGTTAAGCAAAAAATCAAGAACATGCTCCACCATAATTAATCCTTAAGTATCCATACCTATTTTTTGAATGAGAAGAGAAAATTGCTACTTTAATATACTGCCTAAATAGGAACAAAAAGATGCCACAATCACATCAACCACTATGGGCTTTGTCCTTTGAAGAGGTCTATCAATCTCTTGGTACTACTGCCAATGGATTGTCTCAAAATGAAGCCCAACAGAGACTAGAAAAATTTGGTGCAAATGAATTACCTGAACCCGCCCATCGTCCTCTGTGGCTCAGGTTTGCCGACCAATTGACGCATTTTATGGCTCTGTTGCTGTGGGTAGCAGGAATTCTTGCATTTATTTCCCGTACCCCTGAACTGGGGTGGGCAGTTTGGTCTGTGATCTGGATTAACGCGATCTTCAGCTTTTGGCAAGAGTTTCAAGCAGAGAAAGCACTATCAGCGTTGAAAAAAGTCTTGCCGATGCAGGTGAAGGTTTATCGAGATGGTGAATTAAAGCAAATTCCTGCGAGAGAACTGGTGCGCGGCGATGTCATGCAATTGGAAGAAGGCGATCGCATTTCCGCAGATGCGCGGCTAATCTCCGCCGAAAGTTTATATCTTGATGTCTCCGTAATGACAGGGGAATCCTTGCCTGTGGCTCGAAGTCCTTACCCCGTAAGACTACGTGAAGCAGTTTCTATTCGTGGCGGTAAAACCATGCTGCGTCAAGGCGAACAACCGATGCAAGAAAAAGTAAATCCCTCGGAAATCGCTAATCTTGTGTTGGCAGGTTCGACCGTAGCCGCAGGTCGAGCTGTAGCGGTGGTCTATGCGACGGGTTCCGAAACTGAGTTTGGACAGGTAGCACATTTAACTACGGTAGTAAAGCGCGAACCCAGTACGTTAGAAATTCAAGTGGCGCGGATTGTGCGGCTGATTACCGCGATCGCCCTTGGTATGGGTGCAACGGTATTTGCCCTGAGTTACTTGCTGATTGGGATGGATGTGACTGAGAGTTTTATCTTTGCGATCGGGATTATCGTTGCTAATGTCCCTGAAGGTTTATTGCCGACCGTAACCCTTGCCCTAGCCCTTGGGGTGAAGAGAATGGCGCGGCGTAATGCCCTTGTTAGAAGGCTTTCAGCAGTAGAGACTCTGAGTGCGACTACGGTAATTTGTACCGATAAGACTGGCACATTAACTAAAAACGAAATGACGGTACGTTATCTCTGGCTACCAACAGAGCCAACACAAGCTGATCATGCTGATGACGTGCTGACCAACAGGCTAATTGAGGTGACAGGTGCTGGTTACGATCCCAGTAGCGGCAAAGTGAATCTTCCTAATGATGCGGAAATTGCTTGGAAAGCCAAGGTTTTATTAATTGGTTCAGCACTCTGCTCGAATGCCAAATTAGTGCATCTTAATTCTCCAAGTCGTTGGCAAGAAATTGGCGATCCCACTGAGGCGGCTCTCTTAGTGGCGGCGGGAAAAGCGGAACTAAATTTAGAAGAGTTACAAAAGCAGTATCCCCGCTTACGGGAACTTCCCTTTGATTCACGCCGCTTAATGATGACCGTGGTTTTGCATTGGCAAGATTCCAAACTATGGTCAAGTCCATCGCCCAATCTTGCTTTCACTAAAGGTGCACCTTTGGAAGTTCTCAAACATTGCCATTGGATTTTGCGTGATGGCAAATCGCAGGAGTTGACCCATGACTATTGGGATGAAGTTGTCAGAGCTAATGATGACTTGGCTAGACAAGGATTTCGGGTGTTAGGACTGGCAGCGCGTCAGGGAGGACAGGAACTGCTGGATCTAAAGGCTCAGGATTTGGAGCAGGATCTGATCTTCATCGGATTAGTTGCCATGTTCGATCCTCCCCGTGAAGAAGTACCTAAGGCGATCGCCCAATGTCATCAAGCGGGGATCAAAGTAACGATGGTCACGGGTGACTATGGACTGACTGCTGAAGCGATCGCCCGTCAGATCGGCTTAGTGGGCGATAAAGTGCGGGTGGTCACGGGTGAAGGAATGGGACATCTCTCGGACGCACAACTAAAACAGGTGGTGAAATATCGGCACGGCTTAGTATTTGCGCGGATGTCGCCTGAGCATAAATTGCGATTGGTACAAGCCTATAAAAATATTGGTGAAATCGTAGCGGTGACAGGGGATGGCGTAAATGATGCTCCTGCCTTACGGGCGGCGAATATCGGCATTGCCATGGGACAAAATGGTACGGATGTGGCGCGGGAAGCGGCGGATATTGTGTTAACCGATGATAACTTTGCGACGATTGTGGTGGCGATCGAGCAGGGTCGGGCAATTTATCAGAATATTCGCAAGTTTATGACCTATATCCTTGCCTCAAATGTCCCAGAAATTGTACCGTTTTTAGGAATGGTTGCTTTTAGGATTCCGCCTGCGCTGACGATTTTACAAATTCTAGCGGTGGATTTGGGTACGGACATGGTTCCAGCCCTTGCGCTCGGAGCAGAAACTCCCGAAGCAGGAATTATGGATCGTCCACCCCGTCCCAAACAGGAATTTTTACTCAATGTTCCCTTACTGATTCGTGCCTATCTATTTCTAGGTGTAATTGAAGCAGTTCTATCAATGTTAGGATTCTTTATTGTCTGGTGGAGCTATGGCTATTCCTTAGCAGATTTGCAACAGGTCACACCGATGATTCTTAATCATACTGCTGACCCTACGGTGACAGGCATCTATCGCCAAGCGACAACTATGACTCTAGCAGCGATCGTCGCTTGTCAAGTCGGCAATTTATTCGCCTGCCGTTCGTCTTGGGGTTCCATTTTCCGTCAATCCTTGTCAAATAATAGTTTGCTCTGGTTAGGAATTACGGTGGAATGTGTGGCTCTCTTCGCCTTTATCGACTTCCCTCCCTTTAGACAAGTATTCGGAACTGCTTCCTTAACTAATTGGCATTGGTTGCTGTTGCTAACCTGTCCACCGATTTTGATTGGTTTGGAAGAATTGCGTAAGTTGTTTTTGCGTACTAGAAAACGGAAACATTCGCGATCGCTATGATTTGGAGTGCGATCGTAATATCAAAATCAACACATTATGATCATTCAACCCTAGTGCTGGGGAGCGATATCTGAGTACTGCCATGGGTCATGATGGAGATTAGCAAACTTTGCCTGATAACTTATGCTTGACAACGATCCTTCAAAGGTAACTGTATTGGGAATCCCCGCCGAAACAGGGCGATGGCTGCTGATTCCCTTGGGAATGATAATTCTGCTCTGTTTGGGAAATTTATATACTTGGAGTGTATTTAGAAAACCCCTGGAAGATGAGTTGGGAATTACCGCCACCCAGAGCCTATTTCCCTACACTGTAGCCCTAGTTTTTTATGCTCTCCTAATGCCGATCGCGGGTTTTTATATGCCCCGTCTTGGTCTGCGCCCGATCGCTGCTATTGGCGGAATTATCGTTGGCTTGGGATACATTCTCTCTAGCTTGGCAAGTAACGTTGAGATGATGATCCTCTCCTATGGGGTATTAACAGGGACAGGGGTGGGGATCGCCTATGGTGTACCGATGGCAGTGGTGGCGAGATGGTTTCCCGATAAACGGGGCTTGGCGGTAGGGTTGACAATTATCGGTTTTGGGCTTTCTCCTTTGCTCACTGCTCCCCTCGCTAATCAATTAATTGCCTCTTATGGGATTCAGCCCACCTTGCGGATTTTGGGTCTGGCTTTTATGATCATTATTCTGGCGATCGCCACCCTGCTCAAACCACCCCCCAAGGACTGGCAGCCCCGACAAACTTTAACTAGTTCAGCACCGGCTCAAGCTATTAACTACCCCCCACAAATCTTAAAAAATCGAGCTTTTTATGGATTATGGATTTGTTATGCGATCGCGAGTTTGGTGGGCTTGAGTGCGATCGGCATTTCTAGTTCTGTGGGGCAGGAAGTGATTGAAATTAATCCGGCTTTAGCTGCTAGCAGTGTTTCGCTATTTGCCTTGTTCAATGGTCTGAGTCGCCCTCTATTTGGCTGGCTGTGCGATCGCCTGAAACCCTGCTATGTAGCGATCGCTTCCTACACTTTGATCTTGATTGCCTCCATAATGATGATCGGCGCTCAAAAGGGACAGGTCGCCACCTACCTCATCGCCTTTTGTCTTTATTGGTTCAATCTTGGCGGCTGGTTAGCCATGGCTCCCACAATTACTTTGCAATTTTTCAACCCCAATCAGTATGCTCAAAATTATGGGATTGTGTTTACAGCCTACGGGGTGGGTGCTTTGATTGGGACTCTGGTTACTGGACAAATTCGTGATTTGTTTGGCAATTACACCTACGTTTTTTATCCCATGGCGGGGCTGGCAATTTTTGGTATTATTGTGGCAAGTTTGCTGCTGAAGCGATCGTCCCCCAGCAAAGTAATCGAGCCATTATCCTAGCTCTTCTGTGACTAAACGCCTGAGAATTTCTGTGATTTCTGCCCCCATGCGGGCATCTAGCTGCCTTGCTTCTTCATCTTCATTGTTCAGCCCTTTGGCAGCCCGGAGAGTGAGCGCCATGGTTCTGAGTTTGCCGGGTTTCGTGCGTTTGTCAATAAAGCGAATTAAGCCCGTATAAACTAGCTCGCTACGGTTTCTGATGGTGCTGCGGCCAAAACCCATTTTTGAGAGGACAACTGGGGAACTAATTACACTGGTGAGAGCTAATTTATCGATCGCAAAATCTAGATGTCTCGCCGTATCTTTCCCCATCGCCCGGGTCAAACTCTCTAAACTATCCCACTGTGCCCCCGGCAGCCGCGCATTGGCTGGAATGTGATAATGCCAACCAAGTTTAGTGATCATTCGGGTCAGGTCATAGGTAGAGACAGAATTACTGCCAATATTACCCTCGGCTACAGATTTTAATACCGTTTGATTGAGCTTGCGATCGACCAACTCCGGCGTATTAATAAACGGCGGTTCCCCATACCGACCCGAAAATTGAAGATTATTATTCCCTGTCATTTTTTTTAGCCAAACTTCTAACCCCACCCAAGAATTAAATCGTTTAAACATTGCTGCCAAAGAATTAGAAGTAGAAATCTTGGTATCGTAGGTGAAAATATCACTAACTACATCAAAAAATGGATAGGTTGCCCCATTATTTGGGTTTCTAATTACACAGTTATCCACATCACAATTAATAAACTTAGAATTTATTTGAGAAATAGCATATAAAAGACTAATAAACTTGGTGCTACTCCAAAGTTCTACCGGAGTCATGGCAGATTTTCCTAGCCAGCGAGTCCGCACCTCTCCCTCCACAAAACTGCCCACCACTACACAGGCTTCAGTAATATCGCTATGGAGAAAATTCAAACCATTATTATCAATAGTTGGCAATTGTCCAATGGCAGGATAGGGATTAAAAGTTATCGATCGAATGGGGTTATTTAATTTCGCCGTTGCCCCCAGAGAAATCACTTCTTGATAGTCTGGTTTTTCCTTGAGCCGGAGACTGTAGGAATTAATATCTAAGGGATAGGGAGATTTCAGATAGCCAATGTCTAAAATCGGTAAACGTTGGGAATCAAAGCCGACAGTTAGTTGCTGAAAATCTTGTAAAATCCGGGGGCGATTCTTGGCGAAACTTAGGGCAAAATCTACGGGATTAGTATTTAATAAACTCTGGGCAAAGGTGCGATCGATCTTCCCCAAATTAAAGCTATTTAAACCCAAGGTAGTCCCAAAGGTCAGCAGGGCAGATTCGGTTCTATTGCCATACAAACCATCAATCCATCGACCACCGGGATAGAGGCGAAATAGACTTAACCTTTGTTGAATTTGCTTGACGAAATCTTGATCAGTTTTGCTTGTCTTAATATCTACAGTCAAACTCTGGTTAACTATTTCTTCTAATTGCATGATTTTGGGGATTTGGGACTAGGATTTGGGTTTAAAGATGAGAATTAATAATTAAGACACAGCCATTTCTGCTATGCGTCTTGAATAGTTATCTTGAGCGGCTCGATCGTCCTCCAGAATGCAGATACTATCACTATTAATTAATACCTGGACTTTTTCTCCCAAATGATGCAAAGTCAAATCCCGACGGTGGAGATTCTGGCGGCGGACACTCACTATACTTTGGGGCGTAAGCCGGACTAGATAGCGGGTGTCTGTACCAATATAAACAACTTCCTCCACCACACCGGGAATAGTGGATTGGGGCGGGTGGTTACTGCTCCAGATTTCCGCTTTTTCGGGACGGACAACGAGGGTGACAATTTTGCCGATGGGCATTTCCTGCCGACAATCTACGGTAATGGGAACTTCTTCATCAATTAAGACCACGACACTACCTCCTTGCTGCGAAACAACTCGACCTGTCAGGAAGTTCGTCTCGCCAATAAAATCTGCCACAAACCGATTCACAGGCTCCTCATAGATTTCCATGGGTGTGCCGACTTGAAGGACTTGCCCCTTTGACATCACAGCGATGCGATCGGACATAGTGAGGGCTTCTTCTTGGTCGTGGGTGACATAAATGAAAGTTAACCCTAGGCGTTGTTGCATCCGCTTCAGTTCTAGTTGCATTTCCTTACGCAGTTTCAAATCCAGCGCCCCTAGGGGTTCATCAAATAACAAGACGGCGGGCTGTTTTACCAAGGCTCTGGCGAGGGCAACCCGTTGCTGCTGTCCTCCAGACATTTGCTTAGGATAACGCTTGGCTAAACCTTCTAGCTGCACCTGCTCCAGCACTTCGGCAACCCGCTGTTGAATTTCTGCCTTGGGCAGGTTTTCCATTTCTAAACCAAAGGCAACATTTTGGCTAACAGTGAGGTGGGGAAATAGAGCATAGTTTTGGAATACGGTATTTACGGGACGATGGAACGGGGGTCGATCGCCCATGGGTTCTCCATGAATATAAATCTCCCCAGAGCTAGGATGCTCAAACCCGGCCATCATCCGTAAACTGGTGGTTTTTCCACAGCCTGACGGGCCCAAAAGCGAGAAAAATTCCCCCTCTTGAATTTCCAAGTTCACATGATCCACCACTAGCAATTCTTGGTGACGATCCTTGGCAAAAGACTTACAAACATCCCTGAGTTCAACGGCAGCATTAGGCATGGGCGGCTGGTAGTTTGGTTATTGAAAGTTATTGCAATCATTATCTACAATATCTACAATTTTTTTGCAAATTCCCTAGATTGTAACTGTCCAGTACCATAAATACTAACAATATCAGGAGTACCTGCCAATAGAGAATGGGAAGTATATTAGCTCCCGAACTAGCCAGATTTTTCCATCAATCCCTGTTGTAGAAGGAGTTTCTCTGGTTCTCGATCGCAGCACCGAAAAATAGAAGATTGGATGGAATTATTGCCGTTTAGTACATAGTTAAATCTTTGCGTGCAGCTTGGTCGAATGTAATAATATAAAGCGATGAAAATTATTCTCAGTCGCAAAGGATTTGATTCTTCTACAGGTAGGGTTCCTAGCCCAATTTTCCCAAGTGGGGAAATGTACTCCTTGCCCATTCCTGAATCCGTTCTTTATGATGGTATAAAATACTCTGACATTAAATTAGGTAATTATTCGCTCGGAAAAATCGTGGCAGATTTATCGAGAGGTAGGGTTCTAGCTAATTCTACGGCTCATCTTGATCCAGACTTAAATTACACAAGTATTCACAGGCTCACAAACTGGAAGCCACTTTTTGGTCAGGCAGGAGCAGCAGAAAAACATCTACAAAGTCAGGGCGTGGGTGTAGGCGATATATTTCTATTTTATGGTTGGTTCAAAAAAGTTGAAATAATTGACGGAAGTTGGAAGTACGTCCAGGGATCACCCGATCAGCACATCATTTTTGGTTGGCTTCAAATTGAGCAACGTCTGCCAGTTGACAATTTAGAAAATATCCCTCAATGGGCATACTCACATCCACATTACAAAAGAGAAAAATATCGTGGATTAGATTCTATTTACATTTCAACGGATAATCTACGATTGAATAATAGAGTCTTCGATCAATCAGGCGGCGGAATATTCGATAAATTCCATCCGAGTTTATGCCTGACAGATAAAGGCAAATCCAGAAGTAATTGGCGGCTTCCAAGTTGGATTCATCCTACAGATAAAAACTCTATACTCAGCTATCATTCAAATATGAAGCGATGGAATCAATCTGATGGTTATGCTTTACTCCGCACTGTTGGACGTGGACAAGAATTCGTTTTGGATTGCGATGATTACCCAGAAGCTATTGACTGGGCAATTGGCTTAATAAACAAAAATTGGCTTTGCTGATTAGTAGTATGAACTATTAGATATATTTGTTGTCAAAAGTAGCTCTACAAGATTTCTCAAGTTGGCAAATAGGTAAGAGTTTGATTTAGCAGTATGGGATTCTAGAAAAAAATTCATCACCTTGGCATAGGTTTGTCACAGGAATGTCATAGGGATTATCTACATTGATTACTAACGAAGTCGATCGAGGCGAAAGGCGATCGAGAGTTGACCCGAAATTAATTAGAAACCCCCAAAAGTTGATAAACCCATGAAAAATAAACCCCAAGCCTCAGATATTCAGTTAAAATCAGATCAGCACTCAGAAAACCTGCCCAGAAAATTTACCCCTAGCCCCCTTCGTTCTATGCAAAAATCTGTTACCTACGTTTCCCTAATTCTTCTTGGTGCAGGTATTACCCTAGGGACTGGCTATCTAACCTCCCGTACCTATAGCCTCCCCAGCCCCACAAACCCCGGAGTTGTCAGTGGAGCTAATCGAGTTGTCAACCCCAGCCCCAGCCAACCCTCCGCAGTTCCCAACGGGCTGAACTTTATTGCGGATGTGGCAGGGCAGGTCAGCCCCGCAGTAGTCAAAATCAACTCTTCTCGCACCGTGGCTAGTCAGGGCGGAGATAGCTTTGGCGATCCCCGATTGAGACAGTTTTTTGGCCTGCCGACCCCCGATAGTGGGAGCCGAGTAGAGCGGGGAAGTGGCTCTGGTTTTATTGTCAATGCCAACGGGCGGATTCTCACCAATGCCCACGTAGTAGATGGAGCCGACAAAGTGGTCGTTACCCTCAATGATGGGCGGAGCTTTGAAGGCAAGGTTTTGGGAAGTGACTCCGTGACTGATTTGGCCGTGGTGCAAGTAGACGCAACCAACCTGCCCACCGTGGTTATGGGAGACTCTGATCAACTCCAACCGGGAGAATGGGCGATCGCCATCGGCAACCCCTTGGGATTAGACCATACCGTGACTAAGGGAATTATTAGTGCGATCGGTCGATCGAGCAGCGATATTGGGGAAGGTAACAAGCGAATTGACTTTATCCAAACTGATGCCGCCATCAATCCCGGCAACTCCGGCGGGCCCCTCCTCAATGCTAAAGGGGAAGTAATTGGCATTAATACAGCCATTATCCGGGGTGCTCAAGGGATCGGCTTTGCAATTCCCATTAATAGTGCTCAGGTGATTGCTGACCAACTAGTCCAAAACGGCAGGGTCGACCATCCCTACTTGGGGGTGCAAATGTTAGATATTACCCCAGAGATGAAGCAACAGGTTAACGGCGATCCCAATGCTCCGGTGAAGTTAACGGTGGATCAGGGCGTTTTGTTGATGGAAATTGTCGCTAATTCTCCAGCACAAAAAGCAGGGCTGCGGAGTGGCGATGTGATCACTAAGGTCAACAATCAAGCAGTCACTAACAGTACCGAAGTCCGCCGGGCAGTGGAAAAGAGTCAAATTGGCACGAATCTCACCGTAGAAATCATCCGTGGGGGTCAGACTCAAAATGTAGCTGTCCAAGTAGGAACCCTACCGAAGGAAGAATAGAAAGACAATAAAAATGAGAAATGTTTAAAGTTTCTCTAAGTATTTTAATAAATCTGCCATTTCTTGGGGACTGGGTTGAAACTTTGGCATCGGTGGTGTGGAACCACTCACTACCTGATGAATTAACTGGGCTGTGGATTTGCGGCGGGAGACATTGTAAAGACTAGGGCCAACATTGCCTTCCGCTTGCCAACCATGACAGCCTGCACAATTTATTTGGAAGATACCATTTCCCCGTTGGATATCCCCAGTCTTGACCAAAACACTTTGAACATAGGGGTCAGAGGTTTCTAGCCAGTAGACGCCAAAGAAAGTCACCGTAATTACTAAGCAAAATCCGAAAACTGCGACTAGCCATCTTTTAAAATTGGGTGCAGCTTGCTCGATCGGGTGGGGGGAGTCGTCTAGGAGGTTAATAGTAGGGAGAGTATTCTTAAGCAAAGTTACACCTGAACATTTACTTTTATAAATTTTATAAAACTTACGGTATTATTCTAAACTTTATTATTCTAAACATTTAGTTTCATAAACCCAGCTTAATGGTTAATCTTAACTTCGGCAAGGTTATCCGTAAATTTACTCTGCAAATCCCTCCTATTAAATCCCCCTTATACAATTTTTGCCTCTCCTACATGCCCATAATGGCGTAGCCTGCATCTACATAAAGCACCTGTCCAGTGATCCCGCTCGAAAGATCGCTACAGAGAAACGCTGTAGCATTGCCGACTTCAGTTTGGGTAACGGTTCTGCCCAGGGGAGCAACTTCTTCTACGTGATGGATCATATCGAGAATGCCGCCGATCGCCGAAGAAGCCAAAGTCCGAATGGGCCCCGCCGAGATCGCATTTACCCGGATATTTTCTTTCCCCAGTTCTGCTGCTAGGTAACGCACCGTCATTTCTAAGCCCGCCTTGGCAATCCCCATGACATTGTAGTTTGGGACGACGCGCACACCCCCCAGATAGGTGAGAGTAACAATACTGCCGCCGTTGGTCATCAGGGGTTTGGCAAAACTCGCCATTTGACTCAGGGAGTAGGTACTAATTTCGAGGGCTTGGCTAAAACCAGCGCGGGAAGTCTTGCTAAAATCCCCCGTAAGTTCCTCCTTCCTAGCAAACGCCAGACAGTGGATTAAAATATCCAAGCTGCCCCATTTATCTTTCACCGTCTGAAAAGTTGCCTCCAACTGCTCATCATTTTGGACATTGCAAGGCACAAATAAAGATGGGCTTAGGGGTTCGGTGAGTTCGGCAATCTTGCGTTCGGCCTTGCCTTTGTCATCGGGGAGGTAGGTGATGCCAATTTCGGCTCCGGCGGCGTGGAGTTGTTGGGCTATGCCCCAGGCGATCGAGCGATTATTAGCAATTCCTGTAACGAGGGCTTTTTTTCCGGCTAAGTTGAGCATTTGCTTCTAAAAATAAAATTAAGTAAGTTGAATAAGGTTTAGTTAAGTTTAGTGAGTGGAGGCGTGGAGGGGCAGAGTCAAAATTTCTACTCCCGATTCGGTGACGGCGATCGTGTGTTCAAATTGGGCAGAAAGTTTCCGGTCTTTGGTCAGGGCTGTCCACTGGTCAGATTGCAGTTCTACTTCCCAAGTCCCCTCATTAATCATGGGTTCAATGGTAAACACCATGCCGGGGCGGAGTTTTTTCCCCTTGCCTCGATCGCCGTAGTGGGGAATCTGGGGCGGCGCATGGAAAATCCGATTAATCCCATGACCAACAAAATCCCGGACGACAGAAAAGCCGTGGGGTTCAGCATACTCTTGAATGGCTGCGCCAATATCTCCAATGCGGGCGTTGGGTTTCACGGCGGCAATCCCTCGGTACAAACATTCCTTGGTAACTTCTACCAGTTTCTTGGCAACGGGCGAAGGAGTCCCCACAAAAAAGGTGCGGGAAGTGTCCCCATGATAGCCATCGACGATCACAGTCACATCAATGTTGATAATATCCCCATCTCGGAGAATCTGTCGGGCATTGGGGATACCGTGACAAATGACTTCATTCACGCTGGTACAGATGGATTTGGGGAAGGGAACCTGTCCCCCGCCGTGATAACCCAATGGTGCACTTTTAGCTCCGTGTTGCTGAGTCCAGCGCTCGGCGGCATCATTGAGGGCTAGGGTATTAACACCGGGCTTGACCATCGGTTCTAGGTAATTGAGGAGTTCATAGGCAAGCTCCCCGGCCGATCGCATCTTGGCAATTTCCCGACTCGATAAAAGTTCAATTATTTCTGTTGCCATAGGAGGTGAGATTAACTAAATAGATTCACTATAAATATTTGCAAAATTATGATGCCTAACAACCTTAACAAATTTTTATCCCTAATCCTATAGCCGATGAGAAGGATATCCTCAATTTCAGAAAGATTATAGGTCAGTAAAGTCCAAAACCTCTGGATGGAAACTAGCTCCTGATAGAAAATCTCTCACCTTTACCGACAAATACGGGATTGGCAGATTGAAAATGAAAGGAACACGTGACCTGAACTTTTACCAGCCTGAGCAAATTAAGCGGGTGAGGCTAGTCAGACGGGCTGATGGTTACTATGCTCAGTTTTGTATTCAAGTAGAGCGACATAAAATTATTGAACCTACCTACCGGACTATCAGAACTGTCCAATTAGTCCTTTTCCTGTAATTTATCAAGTACAATCTATACCAAATTAGATGTCATTAACAGAATGTAAACAGCGACTACGAGACAAGAAATTAAAACTCCTATCCAACCCCCGACAATAATTATAAGAATGATGATTAAAATCAATAAAAAAAGCAATTCTTTTGAACCGAGAAAATTGCTTATTTTAACCCGATTTTTTATTATTGGCTCAATTAAATCAGCTTGGTTTAAAACTTGTTCAATAGACCAAATTTCACGAGAAACATTTTGTTTGTTTATTGAGTATGAGTAAGTTTCTTCATAATTTGTTAAGTGTTTGCGGTATTTCAAGCAGCTTCTATGCGCTAATTGGATTTCTTCATAATATTCATACAGAACATCCTTCCTACTTTGACAATGATATACTAAAGCATCCATCGCTTCTAACTTTCCATATTCTCTACAAAAAGCACATTTAAACTCTTTAAATTTAACAGGAAAAACTAATTCGCTACTATATTCATGATGACCACAACTAGAGCAGGAAAAATATACTCGTTGGATAGAATCTCCAAGGAATTTTTTAATATCCTGATTAGGATGTTTTCGATAGTGGTTATTTTGTCCATCTGATCCCAGCCCTAATGTACCAAAAAGTTTGTTGCTAGCAGCCCTTTTTGATAGAAAACCGTATTCTCTGTTCAGATATTTTTCCTCTTGCTTCACTCCATAGTTGGGAGAGAGTTTACTCTTGGAAGAGTATGGCTTTTGCCTTTGAAAAGGACTGGAACTGTCGTTGCTTGATAATTTATTATCATGTCCACAAAGACTACATTTCATTTGGTAAGAAAAAGAAGAGTCCTGTGGTAATTTAGCTGACTCAATAGCTGGGGAACATTCACGACAAACATCTACTAACCTACCAGAAGATTTATCAAATTTTTGGTTACAAATACGACAACGCTTAGCTTTACAGTGAATACATAAGGATTGCGCCGAACTTACTGATTTACCACAATTTAGACACTGTATTAAAGTACTCATGACTATATTCCTCCATAATTTTTTTGTGACGCTAATACCCGAATGAGTTCAGATATGTGCAATGGGGATAGATATGTACAATAGTAATAGAATTATCACACTACGATAACAGAAACAAGCCATATAACATTCTGAATATTTCTTTAAATTTCTGTACCTCCAAAAATCTCTTGATGATGTGACCTCTACTTTGATTGGAGTAATCCAATCAGGGCAAGTTGTATCAATGAAGGAAGAATCCCACGCTCTTTAGAGCCGATCGCATTTTGGCAATTTCCCGACTCGATAAAAGTTCAATTATTTCTGTTGCCATAGGAGGTGAGATTAACTAAATAGATTCACTATAAATATTTGCAAAATTATGATGCTTAACAACCTTAACAAATTTTTATCCCTGATCCTATAGCTGACCTAAAACTTCTAGAGGCGTTAGAGAGTTTTACGGCTACTCCCAGATGGTTTAATACAATTCGTACTTGAGGAACTGGCAGGGAAGACTACCATTAAAAATTTGGGTTTGTTGACTGGGTTTCAGCCCGATCGCCTTCGTGAGTTCTCGATTACCGCTCAAAACAAAAGCTGTCCAGCCCTTAAACCTGCGTTTCATCACATCTCCCAAGAGTTTATAAAGCTGTCCCAATTCTTGATCTCGACCAATGCGTTCTCCGTAGGGTGGATTACACACCAAAAATCCCTGAGTTGCTGGAGCTTCAAGGTGAGCAAGTTCGGTACAGGTAAACTGGACTTGGCGATCGACCCCACAGTTCTCAGCGTTGGTAATCGCTTGCTTAATTACCCTAGAGTCTATATCACTCCCCAGAATTGGCGCAGGCAACAGGAATTTTTGCTTAGTAGACGCTTCCTCTAGGAGTCGATCGAGTAGTTGAGGATCAAAATCTGTCCAAGTTTCAAAGCCAAAGCGTTCTCGAAATAATCCCGGAGCCATATCTAGGGCTTGGAGAGCGGCTTCGAGGGGCAGAGTTCCCGAACCACAGAGGGGGTCTAGAAAAGGTAAATCCGATGACCAGCCCGATAGTTGTACCAACGCCGCCGCTAAGGATTCCTTAAGGGGAGCCTGTCCCACTGCTGGACGATAACCCCGCCGATGGAGGCTACTACCAGAACTATCTAAGCTGACAGTACAAATATCTTCTTTATCGATAAATACGTTAATTCGTAGATCTGGCTCTTGGGTATCCACCGGAGATCGATCGCCCCACGCCCGTTGCTGTTGATCGACGATGGCATTTTTCACCTGCAAGGCTGTGAAGTGGGTATGGTTGAGTTGGCTATTTCCCCCAGTAGCCGTAACCGCCAGACTATGTTTCGGAGTGAGGTACTGTTGCCAATCAATGGTTTGAATTCCTCGATAGAGAGCTTGGGTATTAAGACAGGGAAATTGGTGAATTTGCATCAAAATCCTAAAGGGTAATCTTGCCCACAGGTTAACTCGGTAGAGCAGGGATCGATCGCCCCGAAAACTCACCCCACAAAACCCCTCAGGCACAGACTCAGCCCCCAAGCCCTCCAACTCCTGGGCTGCCAGACTCTCCAACCCCCGTGCCACCGTCGCAAAATATTGTCTTGATTGCCCTAATTGATCCCGTTGATTCACCTTTAACTCATCCCCTTAAATATCAAATCCACTTTATCTAGACTAATTAACTAATCAATTTATACTTAAATCTCTTGGGTGCAAGCCCTACACCCCTACCTTATAACCAGATTTGATATGAGAACTGGTTTCCCTACCTCCCTGTACCTCCCTGTACCTCCCTATACCTCCTGATAACTGTTCACTGAAAAAAAGGAGGATCCGCAGATCCCCCTAAAATTAGACTGAAACTTAAAGTTAATTCTGAGTTGCCAAGCTAGTTCTAAGCATCATCCTCAAAATCATCTTCAAATTCATCGCCGTCATCTTCAAAATCATCTCCATAATCATCATCCGCTTCGAGATCAGTATCTAATACCGAAGGACTAGCAGGAGTCATCCCAAAGGCAGCCCGTTCTTCGAGGCTATAGGCTCTGGCAGTACGATCGTCCAGCACCATATCCACGAGGGAATCGTCATCGGTGAGATCAGCAGTCAGACCCATTTCCCCATAGACAAAGTTATCACTACTGTTGGAGAGGTCAATGGGGTCAATACTATGCAGCATCGGCTCTTCGTAGGCATTGTAGCCAGTCCCGGCAGGGATCAAGCGACCAATGATCACGTTTTCCTTCAAGCCCCGCAGCCAATCAGATTTACCCTCGATCGCAGCCTCTGTGAGGACTCTAGTAGTTTCTTGGAAACTTGCTGCCGAGATAAAGCTATCGGTGTTCAGAGAAGCCTTGGTAATCCCCAATAATACAGGAGTGTACTGCGCCGGAGCGCCCCCAGTAATCGCCATGGCTTCGTTGACCTGCTCGATCTGCCGCAATTCCACCAGTTCTCCCGGTAGCATCGTGGTATCGCCGCCATCATCTACCCGGACTTTGTTGGTCATCTGCCGGACAATCACTTCAATGTGTTTATCGGAAATTTCCACCCCTTGGGATTGATATACCGATTGGACTTCGTTCACAAGAAACTCTTGCGCCTTCTGTAAACCGAGCAAAGCAGACTCATACACACCTTCGGTTTCTCTGGTGAGGTTAAAAAACACTTCCAGAATTTCGTGGGGGTTTGCCAAGCCATCGGTGAGGGGTTCGGCGGTTGTCACCTTTTGTCCATCAGAAACTAGGGCGTTCTGGCCAGGAGAGAGGGGATAGTCAGAAATTGTGCCGTCGGCTTCAATAACTTTGATATCCACCGTCTCATCCTGTTCATAGATCACCTGCGCTTCACCGGGTCGCCGCGCCAACACACAAGCTTCCTTGGGTTTTCTGCCTTCGAGGAGTTCTTCAATTCTCGGTAAACCTTGGATAATATCTCCGGTCTTCGATCGCTCAAACACCAGCAGTACCAAGTTATCCCCCCGTTGTACCAAGTCTCCTTGGTCAATTTGCAGGATCGCACCCGCTGATACCCGGTAGGGACGAGCTAGGCGGAGAGTAATCGCCTTGGGGGTAACTTCGATAACCTGTCCAGACTGTTGAGCAATCGTGTCTGCCGTAAGTTTAGTACCAGCTACTACCAAGCTTCCCTCTTTGACCAGAACTTTGCCAGTGACGGGGACGGTAAATTGGTCAGTCTCTCGCATGATTAGCACCCGCCGAGTTGCCTCACTATCTGCCTTGATGCCTCGCACTTGTCCAGCTTGATGACACTGGATCTCGGTGCGGGCGACCACGGCTCCGGGGGGAATTTTATCGCCATCTTCAACTAGGAGACGAGTTTGGGTAGAGCCACCAAGAGGGTCAGCACTACTATCCCGGCGAATTACCAAAGATTCCAAAATCACCAACTGGAGACGCTTCACCTCACTGTCATCATCAGCAGGAATCAATTCAATATCCGCACTTAGCTGCGTAGCGGCCACATGCTCGGTGGTGCGCTCTTGGCTCATTTCCAAGATTAACTGCGTCCGTAGCAAGTCTACCCCGTGGACAGATTTCACCCGTTCCCCATCTTTGAAGGCAATCCGTTGGACTGCCCGGAGTTCGATATCGATCGCCCCCGAAGCATTGACGGAAGCTTGGGAAGGGACACTGGGTTCATCGGCAACAGGATATTCCACCACTGGACGTAGGAGCATCGCCCCGCCTTCAGGGGTTTCTACGTATTCGCAGTAGCGCATTTCGGTGATCACGGTGCCGGGGACTACTTCTGTACCAGGATTGGCAATTTTCCCTTCTGGTTTCTGGGTTGGATCAGGGAAATCGTCCACGAGGTGCAATTCTCCGGGCTTAATCACAATCTCCCGCAAAATATCATTTTTCTGCACGACTTCAATAATCCCCGCACTCTGACAGAAGATATCTTTAACTACTTCCGTCCCAGCTTCCACATACTGCCCTTCTTCTACTAGCAAAAGGGAGATATCTTTGTTGACTTCGTGGCATTCTTCGGGAACCCAGAGGATCGTGCCGCCCTTGATCACTTCGTAGCCCTGCTTGGCTTTGTTGCGTTTGCTGACATCAATCCCCGCATACTTGACAATCCCCCCCGTAGGCGTGCGGTAGCGATCGTCGATGAGTTCGGCAACCACTTGACCGCTTTGAACCTTGGTGCTGGGGGCAGCCTTGAGGAGGAAGCGTTGATGCCCGGCAGTTTGGATCACGTACTGATCGGCGGTTCCCGTGCTTTCGGTAAATACTGAAGCCTGATCTAGAAGGACAGAGGCAGTGATAATTTCAATTTCCCGTTGTCCGGTCGTGTGGCGTACTGTTCCTCCATTTACGGAGATCAGTTTGGTTTCCGCTAAGATATCTCCTGCCGCTACTCGATCGCCATTCTTGACCACTGCTTCTGCCGTTGGCGGTAGGTTATAAACTTCCCCAGAGAGAATCCACAACAAACCACCCCGTTGAGCCGTGCGGGTCGTGTTTCCTTGGCGATCGGTTTTTTCTTCGGGGACTAGATCCGCAAAGACCACTTCCCCGGCTAGAGCCGAAGCCACATCTTTTACTGCCCGTTCCGTAGAGCGTCGGGATTTGGCTTGAGTCACCTCTGCCAACAACTGCCCTGCTACTACCTGTTGTCCATTTTGAACCATCAAGAGAGAACCGGGAGTGACCCCGATGGGTTGAGCTATCTGTTTGCCCGTCAAAGGCACAATCAAAATATCCCCAGCGACTTCCACCTGCTCCCGCTCATCCCCGTGGCGAGTCCGTACCCCTCTAGTTCTCAGGCTATCGGAGAATTTAACTGTTCCAGCAAACTCAGCTAAAACTTGGCGATCGACCTCTCCAGTAAATACACCCCCAGTGTGGAAAGTCCGCATGGTAAGCTGGGTTCCGGGTTCACCGATGGATTGAGCAGCAATGATCCCCACTGCTTCGCCCATATCCACCATTTTGCCGTGAGCCAAGCTCCAACCGTAGCATCTTTGGCACACAGACCGGGAGGCTTCACAGGTGAGGGGCGATCGCAACACCACCGTCTCCACCGCTGCCCCAATGACTTGAGCTAGATCATCATCAATGGCTTGGTTCCGCGTGGCAATCACTTCCCCAGTTTTGGGATCGATCACATCTTCCGCCAAAACTCTGCCCAACAGGCGATCGGCTAAGGGAATCAGGACTCGATCGCCATCCCGCATGGGTTGAGCCAACAGCCCTCTCGTGGTGCCACAATCCACTTCCCGGATGATCACATCCTGAGACACATCCACCAATCGTCGGGTGAGGTAGCCAGAGTCCGCTGTCCGTAACGCCGTATCTACCAGCCCTTTTCTCGCCCCGTAGGAGGAAATAATATATTCCGTCACCGTTAAGCCTTCTCGGAAATTGGTCTTAATGGGTAAGTCAATAATTTCCCCCTGGGGATTTGCCATCAAGCCCCGCATCCCCACCAACTGCCGCACTTGGGAGATATTTCCCCGCGCCCCAGAGAACGCCATCATATACACCGAGTTGAGGGGATCCGTCGCCCGGAAGTTTTTCACCACTTCATCCTTGAGAGATTCAGAAGTACTATTCCAAGTATCAATTACCTTTTGGAACCGCTCTACCTCGGTAATTTCTCCCTTGGAAAAACGATCCTCTGTATCCCGAATCTTGGTTTCTGCTTCCTCTAGCATCTGCCGCTTAATCGGTGGTACTTGCAGGTCATCCACGCTAATGGAAATCCCGGCTCTGGTGGCGAATTTGAAGCCCAAATCTTTTAATTTATCTGCTAATTGCGAAGCTCGAATACTGCCGTAGTTGGTGAAAGCCCAAAAGACTAGTTTCCGTAGCTGTCCCTTATCTACAATCCGGTTGTAAAAAGTTGGTTCTTTACTCATGATTCTGTGGTTGGTGTGGTGATTGATGGTTATTCAGTAAATTAGCTGATGAGAGCCTCACGGATGGTTTGGTTGTAGATAATTCGCCCCGGTGTGGTGCGGACAAATTGCGAGATAATATTGCCTTCCGCATCTTCTCGGACTCGGCGTTCCCGGTAAATCTTAGTTACACTTCCATCTTCACTTTCTCGCTGTTCCAGTACCTCTTCATCAGGTTTCAGCGTCCGTACCTGTCCGTCGTACTTCACCCAGACGTAAGCATGGAGATCAACTTCTCGCTGCTCGTAGGCTCGGACTACATCTTCAAGATTGCTGAAATGAACTCCGGCTCCCTTGGTCGCATCTCGGTTTTCGGCGGTGAGGTAGTAACAACCCAAGACCATATCTTGGCTAGGATGAACGATCGGCTTCCCGGTGGCTGGAGATAAGACGTTATGGGATGCCAACATCAACATCCGGGCTTCTGCCTGAGCCTCGATCGACAACGGCACGTGTACTGCCATTTGGTCTCCATCAAAGTCAGCGTTAAAAGCCTGACACACAAGGGGATGGAGTTGAATGGCTCTCCCTTCCACCAGCAAGGGTTCAAAAGCTTGAATTCCTAATCTGTGCAAAGTCGGCGCTCGGTTGAGGAGGACTGGATGCCCGGTGATCACTTCTTCCAATACTTCCACCACCTCTGGATGATTGCGTTGAATCATTTTCTTGGCAGCTTTGATATTGTTGACCAAGCCCCGGCTAATTAAACGGTGAATCACAAAGGGTTGGAATAGCTCGATCGCCATTTCCCTAGGCAAGCCACACTGATGAATCTTCAGGTCTGGGCCGACAACGATGACCGATCGACCGGAGTAATCTACCCGTTTCCCTAACAAGTTCTGCCGGAATCTTCCCTGCTTCCCTTCGATAATATCCGACAGAGATTTTAGGGGACGATTATTCGCACCCACCACAGTTCTACCCCGGCGACCATTATCAATCAGGGCATCCACCGCCTCTTGGAGCATCCGTTTTTCATTGCGGACAATAATTTCCGGCGCCATAATTTCTTGCAACCGAGCAAGACGATTATTCCGGTTAATCACCCGGCGGTACAGATCGTTCAAATCAGAGGTAGCAAAACGTCCACCATCTAGTTGCACCATAGGTCGCAGGTCTGGAGGAATTACCGGAACCACCGATAAGATCATCCATTCTGGCTTGGAACCCGTCGCCACGAAGTTATCAATCACCCGGAGGCGCTTAATTAACTTTGCTTTTTTCTGCCCCTTTGCCCCCAGAATTTCTTCCCGGAGTCTTTCAGCTTCTGCCTCTAGTTGCAAGTCTTGCAGGAGACGTTGGATTGCTTCTGCCCCGATCCCCACTTCTACCCCTTCCATTTGGGAGTCTTCACTGTAGATCTGCTCTTCAGTTTCCAGCCACTGGTCTTCCGTCAGGAGTTGCTTATAGGTCAGATTTTCGGCATTCCCCGGATCTAAAACCACGTAGGAATTAAAGTATACAATCTGCTCCACATCCCGCAGGGGCATATCTAACAAGATACTCAGGTAGCTGGGAATCCCCTTGAGATACCACACATGGGCAACGGGAGCCGCTAATTTAATAAAGCCCATCCGGTGACGGCGGACACGAGACTCTGTAACTTCTACACCACAGCGCTCACAGACAATTCCCCGATGGCGGACTCGTTTGTACTTGCCACAATGACATTCCCAATCCTTCGCTGGACCAAAAATCCTTTCACAAAATAAGCCATCCATTTCTGGCTTCAGCGTCCGGTAATTAATCGTTTCGGGCTTAACAACTTCCCCTACTACTTGTCCGTTAGGTAGGGTACGTTCGCCCCACTGCCGGATGCGTTCCGGGGAAGCGATGCCAATTCTCACATAGTCAAAGCGCTGTTCTAGCTGGTTTCTCATACTTGGGGTAAGGGGGATGATGAATAAGGAGGTAAGGGGGAGGAAGGAAGCAGGAGGTAAGGGAAGGTAAAGAATAATGAGTAAGGAGGGTTTAGGGAGTTTTGAAGGAGAAGTATGGTTATTTGGTCTTTGCTTAGTTACACAACCCAGAATAATATTCTTCTGAATTAACAACAGCCTTAACAACACCTAAATATTGCTAACCAGCTAAATTTCCTAACTCCTTTATCTCCCCTTACCTCCTTTACCTTCTTTACCTCCTCCTTTTACACTTCCTCTTCTTCAAACTCCGATCGAGAAAGGGGTTCGTAGGTGGGACGGGAAGGCGCACGGCGGTATTCACCATCAGCCATTAGGTCTATCTCCACTTCTCTAGATTCGCCATCTTCGCTATTTTCGATTTTATGAACGGCGATATCTAAACCGAGGGATTGGAGTTCTCGCATCAGTACCTTGAAGGATTCGGGCGTACCGGGACGGGGAATGGGTTTACCCTTGACGATCGCATTTAGAGCTTCATTTCGTCCCTGCATATCGTCGGATTTCACCGTGAGCAGTTCTTGGAGAATATAGGCAGCACCGTAGGCTTCCAAAGCCCAGACTTCCATTTCCCCAAATCTTTGACCACCTTGTTGAGCTTTCCCACCCAAGGGTTGCTGAGTAACGAGGGAGTAGGGACCTGTGGAGCGGGCATGGATTTTGTCATCCACCAGGTGAACCAGTTTCAGCATATAAGCTACCCCTACGGTGACGGGGCGATCGAAGGCTTCTCCAGTCCGACCATCGTAGACTTTGATTTTGCCGGGATGCTCTGGATCAAACATCCAGTTTTTATCTTCTTCCGCCGCCGCTTGGGCTAATTTGCCATGGACGGTCAACCGGGAAGACTCTTCCCCATAC
>JAIMKT010000014.1:25690-25877 GCA_020692245.1 Microcoleus sp. GA_180221_E-2-1-MAG-45_12 | reverse complement strand
CGCTTGTCTAAATGGTGTCCAGCCCAACCCAATAGGCATTCAAACACCTGGCCCACGTTCATCCGGCTCGGTACACCCAAGGGATTGAGGACAATATCGAGGGGCGTGCCGTCGGGCAGGTAGGGCATATCTTCGGCTGGCAAAATCCGGGAGATAATTCCCTTATTGCCGTGACGACCCGCCATTT
>JAIMKT010000014.1:10091-25650 GCA_020692245.1 Microcoleus sp. GA_180221_E-2-1-MAG-45_12 | reverse complement strand
CCGGACGACCATGTTGGCTCCCGGTGGTAGTTCATCCCCTTGTTCACGAGTAAACAACCGGACATCAACAACTCGACCTTTTTCACCGTTGGGAACCCGGAGGGAATTATCTCGCACGTCTCTAGCTTTTTCGCCAAAAATTGCTCGGAGGAGTTTTTCTTCGGGGGGTTGGTCTGATTCTCCCTTAGGAGTAACTTTCCCCACGAGGATATCGCCAGATTCTACCCAAGCACCAATGCGGATAATACCGTTTTCATCCAACTGCCGCAGGGCATCTTCGCCGACGTTGGGAATTTCCCGTGTAATTTCTTCCGGTCCGAGCTTGGTCTGGCGGGCTTCAATTTCGTACTTTTCAATGTGAATACTGGTATAAACATCATCAATTACCAGCCGTTCACTGATTAAAATCGCATCTTCGTAGTTGTAGCCTTCCCAAGGCATGTAAGCCACGACAATATTTTGTCCTAGGGCAAGTTCACCGCCTTCGGTGGCAGAACCGTCGGCAATTACCTGCCCAGCCACCACGGGATCACCGTCATAGACTAGGGGGCGCTGGTTGAGACAAGTATCTTGGTTCGATCGATGGTATTTTTGGACTTCATAATCTATCTCATCTGGTTCACCGGGGGCAGGGTTGTCGACCTTGACTCGAATCCGGGTAGCATCTACATAACACACTTCACCGTTGGTTTTGGAAACTACGACCATCCCGGAATCTCGTGCTGCCTGAGCTTCTAGACCCGTACCAACCAAGGGACGCTCTGGACGGAGGAGAGGCACAGCCTGCCGTTGCATGTTAGAACCCATCAAAGCCCGGTTAGCATCATCATGCTCCAAGAAGGGAATTAGGGAAGTTGCTACGGAAATAATCTGTACCGGAGACACTGCAACCCTGTCTACTTGGTCTGGGGTGGTGGTGGTAAAATCCTGACGGTAACGCACGGGAACCAATGGCCCAATGATCATGCCTTCATCGTCCACGGGAATATCCCCCGGAGCTACCCGCAGATCATCTTCTTCGTCGGCGGTCATGTAGGTGGGGGGACGATCTTTGAGGACTTTTCCTTTTTCCACAGGGTAGAAGGGAGTTTCAATGAAGCCGTAGGAGTTCACCCGGGCGTGGGTAGCCAAGGAACCGATCAGCCCAGCATTGGGACCTTCAGGAGTTTCGATGGGGCAGATACGTCCGTAGTGGGAGGGGTGAATATCTCGCACCGCAAAGCCAGCCCGCTCTCTGGTGAGACCTCCAGGACCAAGGGCAGAAATCCGGCGTTTGTGGGTCAATTCCGCGAGGGGATTAGTTTGATCCATGAACTGGGATAGCTGAGAGGAGCCGAAGAATTCTTTAATGGCTGCTACGAGGGGTTTGGGGTTGACCAAGGATGCAGGGGTGAGGCTTTCGGCTTCACTGACAGTCATCCGCTCTCTGATGATTCTTTCTAGACGATTCAACCCGACTCGGACTTGGTTTTGCAGGAGTTCGCCGACCGATCGCACCCGGCGGTTGCCTAGGTGGTCAATATCATCGGTATTCCCCATGTCGTATTCCAGATTAATCAAATAATCTACGGCTGTGAGAATATCTTGCCCTGTCAGAATCCGTACGGAATCGGGGACATTGAGGCGGAGTTTTTTGTTGATCTTATAACGTCCGACTTTGCCGAGGTCGTAGCGTTTGGGGTCAAAGAACCGAGATTCTAGCAATTGCTGACCCCCTGCTACTGTAGGTGGTTCACCGGGACGCAGTTTTTTGTAGAGTTCGATCAGGGCTTCTTCTTCGTTGGGGTTGCCTTCCTTGGCAAGGGTCTTTTCGTAGTATTCGGGATGGCGCAGGGCATCGGTAATTTCCGCATCGGTGAGTCCGAGGGCTTTGAGCAGGACTTGGGCAGAAAGTTTCCGGGTTTTGTCAATGCGAACCCAAACTAAGCCGTTGCGATCGGTCTCAAACTTCAGCCATGCTCCCCGGTTGGGAATCAACGAGGCACTGTAGGTACGCCGACCGTTTTTATCAATTTCCGATTTGTAGTACACACCGGGACTGCGGACAATCTGGTTGACGATGACCCGCTCGGCGCCGTTGATAATAAAAGTGCCTCGATCGGTCATCAGGGGCAAGTCCCCAATGAACACTTCCATTTCCTTGATTTCTCCAGTTTCTTTGTTGATCAACCGGGTGGGGACATACATCTGTACTGAGTAGGTGCTATCCCGGCGTTTTGCCTCATCTACGTCGTACTTGGGGCGTTTTAGCTTATAGTCTTTACCCAAGAAATGCAATTCCATTTTGCCCGTGTAGTCGGTAATGGGGGAAAAGCTATTTAATTCTTCGATCAGCCCTTCTTCGAGGAACCAACGGAAACTCGCCCGTTGAATTTCGATCAAGTCTGGCAAAATATAGTTAGGAGTGCTGTAAGTGGTATTCATGGGGCTTGACTTTGCTAATCTTGACTTTGCTAATAGTACTAATAGGATGACAAAACAGTTATATCTAGTTGCAAGCTAGTTGCAAGAGACAACTAAACGCAGCCGCTCAACTGGGTCAAGGGCTGGAAGTATTTTATTTAGGGTTGAGGTAACTGGGTTAGTAACTGAGTTGGGGGGTGCGGGGGAAACAGAATATTCAAGGGAATGCGATCGCTGAATTTTTTCATTAGGCAGGTTACAAATATAACACCTTTTGTCCGACTTATTCCATACTACAACATAATACAGAAATCTGCAAAATAGAAACTTTGATCGCTGGCAGTTACCATGCAAGTAATCAAGATAATTGATAAAGCAATTAAACTTAATTCTTGTCCTTAAATTCTAAGCTAATTTTTAACCTAATTTTCTTGATCTTAAACTATGCAACTTATCGACACCCATGTTCATCTCAACTTTTCTGTATTTCAAGAGGATCTGCTGGCTTTGCGATCGAGGTGGCAGGAGGCTGGGGTAGTGCGGTTGGTGCATTCCTGTGTGCAGCCTTCGGAATTTGCGGCAATTGCGGCGATCGCCGATCAGTTTCCAGAAGTTGCTTTTGCGGTGGGTTTGCATCCCCTCGATGCGGATCAGTGGCAGCCGGATATGGGGGCAGAAATTTTAGCAAAGGCCGAGAGTGATCCACGGGTGGTGGCGATCGGGGAACTGGGCTTAGATTTTTTCAAAGCAGATAATCAAGAGTGGCAAAAAGAAGTCCTCCATGCTCAGTTAGAAATTGCTCATAAATTACAAAAGCCAATTATTGTCCACTGTCGGGATGCGGCTCCTGCCCTCCGGGAAGTGTTAATAGAATTTTTCCAGACCCACGGAGAAGTTAACGGAGTCATGCATTGCTGGGGAGGAACGCCGGAGGAAACTGAATGGTTTCTAGATTTGGGTTTTTATATTAGTTTTAGTGGGATTGTCACTTTTAAGAATGCTCACCAAGTCCATGCCTCGGCTCAGATGGTGCCGATCGATCGCCTGTTGGTGGAAACCGACTGCCCCTTTTTAGCCCCTGTGCCCCACCGAGGTAAGCGCAATGAACCCGCCTATGTCCGGTCTGTGGCTGAAGCGATCGCTAAACTGCGAGGAGTAGCCCTAGAAACTCTAGCTCAGGAAACCACCGCCAATGCCTGCCGTTTGTTCCAGCTTGAAATTTAACTTCCTTTGTTAACTAGTAACTGGTAACTGATTTTCGTTTCCAATTAGTCCGTGACCCAGCCGGCAGGGAGGCCTTCTAGGGAGCTTATCCCCGTATTGATCGCCCTCCAGCCTCACAAGCAATTTATCTGCCAAATCCGGTAAGGGGTTGTTGGGCTAAATCCCAAAATACCAAGGATTCTCCGCTCTGTTGGAGTTGGAGTTGGGAACCGGGACAAATTTCCCCGATGACAGCACAGACTAGATTCCGTTCCTGAAAAAGTTTTTGAACTGGAAGGATATTTGCTGGGGGAATACTTAAGAGAAAGCCGTAGCTGGGAAAGCATAACAGCCAATCGATAAAGGGGAGAGTTTCTGGGCAGGGAATCGAGTCTAGATCCAACATGGCTCCACAACGGGAAGTTTCCAACAGCATGAGCAACGTGCCAACAATCCCTCCCATGCTGACATCCTTTCCTGCCCGACATAAACCCTGCTCGGCAATAGTAGGCAGTAATTCTAAATCTCCTCGGAGGCGATCGGGGGGAGCTGTGGTGGCAGCATTCCAAAAAAGATAGTCAGCATGGGTTTGTCCCCGGAAATCTGCGACTAGAAGAATTAAGTCTGGCGATCGAGCCTGAAACCCACTAAGTAAACTTTGCGCCCGTCCCAGAATTGCCACGGAAAGAGCATTATAGGTACTGTGATTATTGGTATGTCCCCCCACGATCAGCACTCCGTAGGTTTGGGCAGCAGCCTGCATTCCTGCCAATACCGCCTCTAAAACCTGAGTTCCCACCTCGTTAGCTTGGCTCCAGATCGTATCTACGACGGCGATCGGTCTGCCCCCCATGGCATAAATATCACTCACATTCACCATCACTGCACACCACCCCGCAAACCAAGGATCTTTTTCTACTAACTGGGGTAACATCCCCTCTGCTGCCAAGAGTAGATAACCAGAACCATCAGCAATTGCCGCACAGTCATCTCCTACAAGGGGGGAAGTTGTAGACTGATCAAATTGGGATTGGGGCTGGTTTTGATTAAATTGAGGCTGGTTTAATGGAGATTGGAGTTTAGATTTGGCTAAAAACTGGGAAACTGCTTGAATATCCTGCTTATGCAAAATACCCAAGGCTTGCTGGAGATGATCTACTAGTTTTTTGAGGTGCATAGCTAGATTATTTTTTGCCTAGCATTCTAGCGCCGTCTGCCCCCAGCCCAAGGTGGACGACCAGCACCATTGCGAATTGTGATCACTTCCCCATTAGCACGGGTAATTTGAAAGGCATCAAAATCATCATCGTCATATTCCCCAGTCACAGTCAACTGCTCTCCCTGAGAAATATTAATGGCTCGATACCAACGGGGGCCAGCATCCACAATGACTTCCCCTGTACCATCACTGAGAATAAACTCATTCCCCACAACACTACGGACAGTGCCAGAAATTGTGGTTCCCTGTTGACGCTGTTGGAGACTGCCGATCGAGACTTGAGCTTCAGCAGCAAAACTAGTGGTGGCGACCAGAGCCGATATTCCAGCGACAATTAGCTTTTTCATGGGTGAAACCTCTTAGTGTTATGTAGTTTGTCAGGCAATTTGTTAGGTAATTTAGTTGAACAACTCTTGAATAACTCTATAGATAACAAGGAAATATGACGGAATTATGACCCCCAGATCATGACTTCTGTTCTGTGGAAGCGACGGGTAGACTAACTCGAAACCTTGAGCCTTTACCGACTTCGCTGATGACATCAATCCTGCCTTGGTGGGCTTGGACAATTTGTTGGACGATCGCTAAACCCAGCCCAAAGCCTCCTGTAGCTTTCGATCGAGCGTGATCTTCTCGATAAAATCGTTCAAAAATGTAGGGTAGAGCTTCTGGAGAAATGCCAATTCCAGTATCTGCAACCTCAATCGTGGCTCGATCGTTAATAGTCTGCAAACTAACTGTGATCTGGCCGCCCGGTGGTGTATGGCGATAGGCATTGCTGAGGAGGTTGGCAATTACCTGCTGGATTAAATCTACGTCTCCACGAATAATCACTGGATGATTTGGCAGTTCGTAGTCTAGCTGAACTGGGTTATGGTTCTGAGTTTGCCATTCTTGACTTGGGTATGGGAGTGGGGATGGGCAGGTGGCTGATGTTGATGTTGTCGATAGGGCAGCCCGGAGATCAAAGGAATGGAGCGATCGCTTGTCGGTAATATTTTCATGGCGAGCCAAAAATAATAGGTCATTGACTAGACTACTCATAGATTTTGCTAATCTGACGATTTTCTCTAGACGTTGGCGGGGTTGGTCATGGTCGATCGCCATTAATCCCACTTGGGCATTACTCAATACGGCAGAAATCGGCGCCCGGAGTTCATGGGAAGCATTGGCAGTGAATCTTTCGAGGCGATCGTAGGCTTGGGCGAGTTCGATATTTGTAGTTTGTAAGCGCTCTTCTCTACTGGCTAGTTCTCGATGGAGTTGCAGAAATAGATGAATGGCAAAACCACCACTAGTCACCCCAACTAGCACCGATAAAATCAACACCAGAGAATTAACTCGGTGATATAGCTCTAGGCGTTGTTGTCGATCGCTCAACAGTTGTTCTTCTTCTAGGGCAAAAGTATCAATTGCTTGGCGGGTTTGATCCATAGTTTCCTTACCTTCCTGTAGCCACAGGTAAAGATTTTCTGTGGAGGCGGGATCCTCTGCCAATAAAGGGTTGGTTATCAGGGGCTGGTTGAGTTGCTGCTTGAGGAGGAGTTTATCTTCGAGGAGGGCTAGGTTTTCCGTAATTAGGGCTTCGATCGCTCTTAAACGGGCTACTTGGGGGGGATTGTCCCGGACGAGCTGCTGCAAATCTGCCAAAAAACTGGGAATCTGGACGATCGCAATATGGTAAGGCTGTAAAAACTCTGGACGGCGGGTCAAGCCATAGCCCCGGACTCCAGTTTCTGCATCCACCAAATTTTTGAGCAAGGCACTGGTTTCTAAGCGCACTTTTTGGGTATGTTCCACCCAGTGTTGATGCTCTGCCATACTCTGATCAAGCCACACCAAGACTCCTACAGAACTAAGCAGACAGGCAATGGGAATTAAAATAATCATCATGCCTCGCTGACTAGCTGGGAGTGTCCTCCAAAATTTCCCTAAGCTCAATAGGTTCACGATTCTACCTCTTCCCGAAAACAATAGCCCACACCATAGACTGTTTCAATCCAATTTTCTACCCCCAGAGGCATTAGCTTTTGACGTAAGCGGCGAATTTGGGTACTAATAGCATTGCTCTCTGGTTGATTGCCCCACTCCCACAGGTTTACTTCTAATTGAGTCCGGGTAATCACTTGACGGGGATGACGCAGAAAATATTCTAAAAGTTGGAATTCACGAGCCGAAAGAATTACCTTAGTCCCCCGCCGTTCCGCAGTCATGGTAGCTAGGTCTAGAGCTAAATCTGCAAGGGTCAACACATCTCCGATCCAGAGGGGCGATCGCCGACCCAAAGCCCGCACCCTCGCCAACAACTCAATCACATCTACGGGTTTAACTAGATAATCGTCGGCTCCCGCATCTAAACCCGTCACTTTATCAAGGATTGTATCCCTAGCAGTCAGTAATAGTACAGGAGAGCCTTTTCCTGATTGGCGATATAACCGACACAACTCAATCCCACTAACCACGGGCAACATCCAGTCTAAAATCAACAAATCATAATCTTTTTCTCCCATCAGCCATTGACCAGTCTCACTATCCGGAACTCCATCTACGGCGTGTCCAGCCTGAGAAAGGGCAGCAATCAAGGGTTCTAACTGTTCTTCATCATCTTCGACCAACAGGATTCGCATAGGTTTTAATATGAGCGATCGACCAAAATCAACTCAGAATTAAAATATGATCAACTATGTAGTTGCTATTAACTAAATACTCTAACTACTTTGACTACTCAATTGAATACAATTAATTCTAAAGGGTTTGTTGAAAGGTTTTGTCGATCAGTAAATTTAGTTAGTCAATGATCAGTAACCTAATTTAGATTGATTTTCGATCAATTTTTTATCGATGAAATATCACTAAAATAATTAGAAATATTGCTTGGGGCTATAGATGAGCTAGAAGAGGGCTATGAAATTATGATCATGAGCTTACTAGCTGAAAATTGTTAAGAGTTTACTAACTTAATATTACTTTTTGAGATCATGTAATCAAAATGTGACAGAAAAATGACAGTTCCTAAAATGACGGGCTTTAAGTAAAATTAACTTCGTCACTATGAGACTGGAAAGTTAAACTAGAAAATAAAAAATCCCTCTACTCTAGCAGTATAAGAATAGATTTTTTACTTCATCAGGTAGATACATCTAGCTATTAATCCCAAACTTGGGTTAATTTGCTTTAACTTTGGATTAAGATATATAAGAAATCCCGTCACCCATCATCCTAACTCTTGCCGAAACAGGGTTATATTAGAGATAATCGAATATCTGACAATTACATGTCTCTAGCATCTAGCTCGTGTAGATAGTGTCTTACCTAGGAAGCAGCAATGACCTACTGCCTCAATCCAGACTGTCCTCAACCTAAAAACCCTCCCGGATCTGAAATTTGTGAAGCTTGCGGCTCTAAGTTATTGCTGCGCGATCGTTATCGCATTAGCCGAACCTTGGGACAGGGGGGGTTTGGAGCAACCTACCTCGCCAATATCATCACTCTGCCGGGAGACCCCTGTTGTGTGATCAAGCAACTCCGCCCTAATACCACTGCCCCCCAACTGATGGAGATGGCGAGGGAACTATTTGAGCGAGAGGCGCGCACTCTGGGCAGGATTGGTAACCATCCCCAAATTCCTAGTCTTTTAGATTACTTTGAAGACAATCATCAGTTTTATCTCGTTCAAGAATATGTAGCAGGTTATACTCTTCAGCAAGAAGTTAAGCGCAATGGTCCTTTCAGTGAGGCGGGAGCAAAACAATTTCTGAGTGAAATTCTCCCTCTATTAAGGTATATTCATAGCCAAAAGGTAATCCATCGAGATATTAAACCAGCCAACCTGATCCGCCGAGAACAAGACCGAAAACTGGTGATGATTGATTTTGGAGCGGTGAAACATAGTCAGGTCGATCCTAATGTGGCGGGGGGAGCGATGAATGCAGAACAAACTGCCTTGACTAATTTTGCGATCGGGACTCCGGGCTTTGCACCTCCAGAACAAATGGCGATGCGTCCAGTCTACGCCAGTGACTTCTATGCTGTGGGGGTAACTTGTATTTATCTCTTAACGGGAAAATCTCCCAAAGATATTGACTACAACCCCTCGACGGGGGAAATGATGTGGCAGCAGTACGTAAATATTAGCGATCACTTTGCCAATGTCCTGAAAAAACTCCTAGAAGCTTCGGTGCGCCATCGATACCAATCCATTGATGATATCTTCCGAGCCATGGATATGGAGCCGTACCTAGATAGTCTCGCTCAGGGAATGGTCAGCAAAAGTAATACTCCCCCCAAGCCCAATCCTGTCTATCGGCGGCAGGGAGGGATGCCTTCTTCGGGAGATTTAGCTGGGCCTGGTAGTGTTGGCTCTAGGAATATTAGTGGTTCTGGCAGCATGGCTGAGGCAATCCGAGCAAGACGAGCAAGACTACAACAGTCTGGGGGCGGTTCTCCTCAAACAGCTGCGCAACTGGGAGGAAACACTATAGGTAGGGCAAGAACTGGCTTAAGCTCCTCTGGGGGCAAAGCGAAGCCCCAAGCGAAACTAGACTACCAGGCATTTATGACGGCTTACATGAAGGGTCGGCGGGATTTTGCAGGGCAGGACTTGAGTTTGTTGAATTTGCAAAAAATAGATTTATCTGGGAAGATTATTCTTAATCAAGCGAAGTTAGCCAGAACCAATTTTCAAGAAGCCAACCTGACAGAGGCTGATTTTTGTCGAGCTAGTCTGGTGGGGGCAAATTTTCAAGATGCAACTTTAGAAAAAGCGTTTTTTCATCAAGCAAACTTAGAGGGAGCCATTTTTCGGGGTGCAAACCTGATCGGTGCGAATTTAAGTCAAGCTAATCTCAAGAATGCTAATTTTAGTGGGGCGAATTTAACTGGAGCAAGGGTGACTGATGAGCAGTTGGGGCAAGCGAAAATGAACTGGCTCACGGTTTTACCCAACGGCAAGCGGGCTTTTGGAAAGATTTAATTTGGGGAATTGTCTAAGGCAAAGTTATTTAATTATTTATGGCTTATATTTCTGTGCGGGGGGTGGAGCATTACTATGAGTGGATTCCAGAGGTGAGAACGCCGGGAAAACCGGTGATGGTGTTTATTCATGGTTGGGGTGGTTCGGCGAGTTATTGGCAGGATACGGCGATCGCCTTAAGTGCAGATTTTGATTGCTTGCTTTACGATTTACGAGGGTTTGGTCGATCGAAGCTGCCCCGGCGGCCGATTTCTAAAATTAACCATCAAGGGAATAATTCAGCTAATCATCAAGCCCACAACCAAAGCAACCGAGACAATACTCAAGATACTGGCGAGATTAGTTACGATCTTGAAGAGTATGCCATTGATCTGAATCTGCTCCTAGATCAGTTGGGGCTGGGCGAAGTTTATCTGAATGGGCATTCGGTGGGGGCTTCGATCGCTACTTTGTTTCTGCGGATGTACGGCGATCGAGTCAAACAAGCCATCCTTACCTGTAGTGGCATTTTTACCTACGAAGCCAAATCTTTTGCGGCTTTTCATCAGTTTGGGGGCTACGTGGTCAAGTTCCGTCCCCAATGGTTTCAGTCTATTCCCTTTGCAGGTCAAATGTTCATGGCTCGGTTTCTCCACAAACCCTTACCAGAAAGTGTCAACAAAAAATTCCTTGCTGATTTCCTTGCTGCCGATTACGAAGCCGCCCTGGGGACAATTTACACCTCTGTGAGTCAGCACGCTTCTGAGGTCATGCCCCAAGCCTTTGCCCATATTCAGACCCCGACTCTCCTAATTGCGGGGGAGAAGGATATTATTATCCCAGCAGCCATGGGCAGAAATGCTGCTAGCCTCAGCCCCTCCATTGAATACTACGAAATTCCTGCCACTGCCCATTTCCCGATGCTAGAGGCTCCAGAAATTTATCTGGCAAAAGTCCGAGATTTCCTGAATATTGGTGAAAAAATTAAACCAGCAGAGACTAGTGCAAGCTGACTGAACTCCCATCAATCCTAAGCTTGATACGATCACTCCTTAAAATTATTGCAAACTATTCTCAATACTCTTGACAAAATATTGCATTAGACCCTATAGTTATTTTCAGTGTTCTTCTCTTAATTTAGCGATCGATGGGGGATTTCAACCTGTATTTTTGAGGATTTACAGATTGATTTCGCCCTATTTTTTTCTTTGATCAGAGTTTACAAAAGTTTAGAAAAAATTTAGAGAACAGGGTAAACTAAGAAGAATTTAACATCCTGTTACATGAGCAAATTTTTATCAAAATATTTTTCAGAAGATTTTTTCTAAATATGTCAATGAATTCTGTGTCTCAAGAGTTTGATGCGATCGTGATTGGGTCGGGGATTGGGGGTTTAGTCACAGCGACTCAACTGGCTGCCAAACAAGCTAAGGTGTTAGTCCTCGAAAGCTATGTGATTCCGGGGGGTAGTTCTGGTTATTTCGATCGAGCAGGCTACCGTTTTGATGTGGGAGCTTCCATGATTTTCGGGTTTGGCAAGGAAGGGACGACAAATTTGCTAACCAGAGCCTTAGCAGCCGTTGGCGAAAGTATCGAAACCATCCCCGATCCAGTCCAAGTCCATTACCATCTGCCCCAAGGATTAGAGATTAAAGTTCATCGAGACTACGAGAAATTTCTCCGGGAACTGATCGATCGATTTCCCCACGAAGAGCAGGGGATTAGAAAATTCTATGGGGAATGCTGGAAAGTATTTAACTGCCTCAATTCCATGGAGCTATTATCCCTAGAGGAATTGGGATATTTAACCAGAGTATTTTTCCAAAACCCCTTAGCTTGTCTTGGTTTAGCTCAATACCTGCCCCAAAATGCGGGAGATATTGCTCGGCGCTATATTACCGATCCCCTGTTGCTGAAATTTATTGACATGGAATGCTACATCTGGTCAGTGATGCCCGCCGAAAAAACACCCATGATTAATGCGGGGATGGTGTTTGCCGATCGACACTACGGGGGGATTAACTATCCTCAAGGCGGGGTGGGAGCGATCGCCCAAAAGTTAGTGACAGGACTAGAAAAAGCTGGAGGCGAGATTGTCTACAAAGCCAAAGTTGCCGAAATCATCCTCGAAAACGGGCAAGCTGTGGGCGTAAAATTAGTTTCCGGGCAGGAATACCGAGCCAAGAGAGTGATTTCCAATGCCACACGCTGGGATACCTTTGAGAAACTGCTTCCGGCGGCTGCCATGCCCCAAGCAGAAAAGAATTGGCAAAAGCGCTACCAAAAATCTCCTAGTTTTCTCTCAGTTCATCTGGGAGTGCAGGCAGAAGTTTTACCTCCCGGCACCGAATGCCATCATATTCTCTTGGAAGATTGGGCAACCATGGAGAATTCCTTGGGGACAATTTTTGTGTCGATTCCGACCTTGTTAGACCCTAGTTTAGCTCCGTCGGGCTATCATATCATCCATACCTTTACCCCTAGTTGGGTGGCAGAGTGGCAGGGCTTATCCCCTCAGGATTATGAACAGCAAAAAGAAATAGCAGCAGGCAAGCTAATCGATCGCCTAGAGAAAATCTTTCCCGGACTAGATCAGGGTTTGGACTTTATGGAAGTGGGTACACCTCGATCGCACCGCCGCTTTTTGGGCAGAGAAGATGGCACCTATGGCCCCATTCCCACCAAGAAACTCTGGGGCTTATTAGGAATGCCTTTCAACCGTACAGCAGTTCCCGGTTTATACTGTGTCGGTGATAGCACTTTTCCGGGGCAAGGACTCAATGCTGTGGCTTTTTCTGGTTTTGCCTGTGCCCACCGAGTCGCCGTAGATTTGGGATTTTAGGGCAAAGGCATCTTCAAAAGGAGAAAACCTAGTTTTTTAGATTTTTCTCCATGATACTATGCCTAGATGTATGACAATAGCTGCAAGCGCCTTGCTGAAACCTTCCCCGCCGACTTTGCTAGTTGGATATTAGGAGAACCCATCTCCCTGACTACTCTGCAACCCTCAGAACTTTCTAGTGAACCCATTCGGGTAGATTCCCTGATATTTTTGGAGTCCTCAGCAGTCATTCTCCATCTGGAATTTCAAACCAGCCCCGATGAAAATATGCCCCTACGAATGCTGGATTACTGGGTACGGCTCCGTCGGAAATTTCCCACCAGAAAAATTCATCAAACTGTAATCTACCTCAAGCCCAGCAACTCTCCTTTAGTATCCCAGAACAGTTTCACCTCAGAAGAAACTAATCATCGATTCCAAATCATCAAAATGTGGGAGCAATTACCTCAATCTCTGCGACCATATCAGGGCTTAATACCTTTTACTGCCTTGTGTCAAACTGATAACCCCGAAGAATTACTTCAGCAAGCAGCGAAGGAACTCGAAGGCATAGAAGATAAAGAGATTAAAGCTAATTTGATTACAGCTACTTACGTTATTTCTGGGTTAGCATTAGAGGAAGAAATAGTCAAAAGAATACTGAGGCAAGAGATTATGAGAGAATCATCAACCTATCAAGGCATTCTGCGGGACGGTAAGGCTGAGGGTTTAGCTGAGGGTTTAGCTGAGGGTTTGGCTAGAGGTAAGGCTGAAGGTAAGGCTGAAGGTAAAGCTGAAGGTAGAGTAGAAACTACTAGGCAAATTGCTTTAAATATGCTCAGATCAGGCATATCTGTAGATTTAATTACTCAATTTACTGGACTCACCCTTGAGCAAATCCAGACATTGCAATAATTTTGAAGGCTATCACTTGAGAGTTGTAGTTACACAGAACTAGACATCAAGATGAATTTCGCAGCCCATCCGTTTGGGTAAGGATATTTTGTACACATCCCCATGATCCATTTCTTCGGCTCCTTGCATTGAGGCGAGGGCGGTGACTACTTCATCAGAATTTGCCGTGAGGACTACTACGGGTCGATCGCAGGCAATGGGAAAATCATGCCAAGTACCAGTGTGGATCAAGAGGGCATAACCGGGAGGGAAACGAAATGCTTTGACTTCGCTCAAGTCGGGGACATCTTTGCCATCAGCATGGGTCGGCGGCGAAAGCACCATCACAAAGGGTTCACTTCCCAAACCGATGAATAACTGGGTCATCGCCATGTGTCTTTCGAGCCAACGAATAGGCGGATAGCCGGGCATGATTTTGGCAGTACGAATCACCGCTTGTCCCCGGTAGCTAAAATCTACATTTTCTCCTTCAATAACTCGACCCTTATAGAAAGGAATTCCTAAGCCGGGCTTGGCAACATCATCCCCAAAAATCTGACCGTAGGGTGCAATGTTTGCGTGGGTAGCGTCAATGATGGGAATTTTGATAATTGTAGTTTCTGATGTAGCTTGAGACATAATTACTCCTGTAATTTGAGCTAATTTGTATAGGGTTTATGATTAATTTGGGGTTGGACTAGAATATTTCTAAAGTCTCTAGTAGATTAATTACCTCCTTGATCTGCTAACATCCATTGATAAATTTTCTGCCCTGTGGTTAGCCAAGTGTGCGATCGATCTTTGATGTAGGACAAACACTGCCGGAGGTACTTCAACCGGAGAGGCTGACCAACAATAAAAGGATGGAGTCCGATCGCCATCACCCGTGGTTGGGTTGCCCCTTCTAACCAAAGCTGGTCAAATTGATCAATAATGGCTTGAGCAAATTCTGCCCCTGTCAACCGAGCAGTTAGGCATAAAGTAATATCATTGGCTTCCAGAGCGTAGGGAATGGCGAGCATTTTACCCTGAGCTACGGGATACCAGAAGGGCTGGTCATCATTCACCCAGTCAGTGGTGTAGACAATGCCTGCATCGTAGAGCAGATCCGCCGTAGATTCTGTAACAGAGAATCCCGGAGTTAGCCAACCTTGTGGTTTTTCACCTGTGGCTTGGGTTAAAAGGTCTAGGGTTTTCTGGATCAATTCTCGCTCTTGCTCTACCGCCATCCCACTATGCCCGGTACTGTTATTGATCCCATGAGCCATAAATTCCCAGTGGCGTTGTTGCATCCCTTGGATAATTTCTGGATAAAAAGTACAAATATCTCCATTCACTGCCCCAGTTACGGGGATTTGCAACTCATCAAAGAGATCAAACAAACGCCAAATTCCCACTCGATTGCCGTAATCCCGCCAGCCATAGTTAGCAATTTCGGGAGAGCTGGTTAAGTGGGGTTGGATAGCTGTACCTAGTTTGCCAAAGGTAAAATGCTCAACATTCATCACGACCATCACCGCTACCCTAGCCCGATCGGGCAGTTGCCAAGGAGAACGGTGGGCGATCGAACTAAACTCTGGAGGCTGCATAAATCTTATCAACACTAGTTTTTATGATCATAGGCAGCAGGGAGCAAGCAGGACTGTTACTTTGGCTACTAGATATCCAGTCTTAATATTTGTGTTTCATTGATTGGTAGATAGGTAGTCAAACTATTCTGACTAAACGGGTAAGAAGCTATTGCTAGTCAGAGTGCTAGCAGTGACTCCTGTGAGTAAGGCGAGGGGTTTATCGCTGGGGAAGACAGTTCCCGGTTGCAAGCCCACCACTGTGACTCCGACTCCTTGGACTAGTTGCAAGTCCGCAAATCTTAATCCCTTGGCTAGTTCGATAAAATCAACTCCCACCACAAAGTCAGTAATTGTATCTGTGCCTTTGCCCGGTTCTAGACGGAATCGATCGCTCCCTGCTCCTCCAGTCAGGGTATCATTCCCCCAACCGCCGATCAGCACATCATTGCCATCTCCCCCATTCAAGATATCTCTACCCCGACCACCCCGGATGAAGT
>JAIMKT010000014.1:0-10082 GCA_020692245.1 Microcoleus sp. GA_180221_E-2-1-MAG-45_12 | reverse complement strand
CTTCACCATAAAGGACATCTTTGCCGTAGCCACCGTAGAGGCGATCGTTCTCACCGCCACCATAGATAGTATCTTTACCAAAGTTGCCGTAGATAATATCTTCTCCTTCACCGCCATAGATCAGGTCTTGACCTCGACCACCATAGATCAGGTCTTGACCTCGACCACCCCGGATCACGTCTTTACCTCGACCGCCCCGGATGAAGTCATCTCCTTGACCACCGTAGAGGTTATCATTACCTCGACCACCCCAGAGGGTATCTTTACCTTTCTTTCCGTAAAAGGTTTCTGATTCGGCAGTTCCCACGAGGAAGTCGTCTTCGTCAGTGCCTTGGTAATTTTTTGTGGTGTCGTTTGGTGTTCCAGTTCCTACGGGAGGAGTTACATCTGTAGGAGGTTGATTATTGGGTAGAGTATCGATCGGTGCTGATGGTTCAGAGCTATCTACGGGAGGTTCACCAACGATCACAGGGTCGGGAGTTGCTGGAGCATCAGGGTTTCTTAGGAGCGGGAAAAGACCGGGATCAATGGGAGAATCACTAGGTGGTGCTGGAATTGGGGCTGCGGGTATTTTGCTGGGGTCGATCGGGATATTTATGGTCAGGGTTGCCAACTGATCACTAAAGGAGGTTGATCCGCCATTTATCCCCACATCAAGGCGTTCCCCGGGATTCCCCTTAGTTTGATCCCAAGCCCGGAAAGAAATGTCCTTATTAAATGTCGCATTTGTACTGGGGACAAATCTAATTTTGTTGTTGATATCCAGTAGCAGAGCATCAGTAGGACTAACTACCCCGATATTAGTCCAAGAAGTCCCACCGTTAATGCTGTATTGCCAAGTTCCATCTGTGCTAGGAGCGTCAGTAATGGCGATGCCCTTGAGGTTGGTTACGTTTGCATCAGTAATTGCTGTAGCCGCAAAGTCACCCACCAATACTCCATCTGTAGTATTCACCTGATTTTTGGTGGCGGGGACTGTGGCGGGGACAAGGACGGGAGCAAAGTTGAGGATATTCACATCTAGCTTACTCACGCTGGTGGCTCCACCATTCACTGTGGTATCAATTTGACTAGCATTAATGCCATTGGTTTGATCCCAAGCTCGGAAGGTTGCAGTTTCGGGGGTTTCGGTAAATCCAGCATCAGCAATGAATCTGAGTCTTGAGGTGCTATCTAAGAGGAGGGCTGAGGCTTCACTAACGCTGGCGATCGGAATCCAGTGTTGTCCATTAATGCTGTATTGCCAAGTTCCGTTGGTATCATCTAACTTGGTGATGGCGACACCTTTTTGAGAACCTGCATCAGGGTCAGTAACAGAAGTGGCTAGAACCGTGCCAATCACAACTCCCGCCGTAGTTTTTATGGCTGTAGCAAAATCATTAGTCGGCTGGACTTGGTTAGGAAGTAAGTCTGGGGCTGTATTAGTAGGCAAAACTTGAATCTGAGCAGTGACACTATTAGCACTCATGTTGTTAGTAATCACTGTCATTGATGCCGGAGTGCGTCTAAAACCATTGATATTGACAACTTGTCCGTTAGCTCCAAAACGTTGGTTCCAAGCTCTGTAGGTAATGCCGTTGGTTGTACCTGTATAGCCAGCATTCGGAATAAACCGTACCCTATTTTTGTTATCAGCCGCTAAAAGCAATGTTGGTGTGACAGCAGGAGCTATAGGAGGGTTGTTGGGACCGGGGAAGCCAGCACCCGCCCAAACATTAGTGCCACTAGCAACAGGAAATGCCAGATTAATGTTAGCCCAGTTAGCTCCGTTATCTGTAGAGAACTGCCAAATTCCATTAGAGTTATCTCTGGCAGTAATGGCAATTCCGGGAGTTGGTACGGGGGTATAATTTCCAATGGAAGAACCAACAATATCTTTGACTAAAGTTCCATTATTATTCGTATTGTCTTGGGAAATTGCTGATAATGAAGGACTACCCGCAGCTAGGGTCGGTGTAACAAAAGAGGGGAGTTGAGCAACTGTATTAACAGCATCTCTAGCTGCATTGAAACCAACTCTTGCGCCTTGGATTGTGTTACCCGTAACAGTAGTTGGATAGGTGCCACCATTATTAGTAATAGCTGTACCTCGGTTCTGTATAGCATAAAGTCTATCTCTGTCTCTTCCAATAATGTTGTTTGTTATTGACCCAGTAGTACCGACACGGAAATCAAATGCCGGCTCACCATCGCCTTCATCCTGAAGTCCATTAGCAGATACAAGGTTATTATTAACAATATTGTTAGTCCCAGAAATGACATAGATACCCCAGCGTTGATTCCCTAATGCAAATTTACCACTGATATCTGTACCTACGGTGTTACCTTCAATTCTTGTATTTGTAGTTCCTCCAGAACGTCTTCTGACAACGATCGCCGAAGTAAAATTACCTGAAACTAGGTTATTGAGTATTCTGCTGTTATCACTTCTAGAGACATGAATAGCATGAGTACTCTGAGGATCTCCCCATGTACTAGTAGGTTTGGAAACCGTACCCGTTATATCCGTACCAATGTAATTTCTTTGAACAGTAATATTACTTGTAATTAAAGCTCCTGTGGTGTATTCATCTCCATTGCTTAGCTGAATCCCACTACCAGAAAAATTACTAATTACTAAGCCCTGAACTACTGAATTACTAGCATCACCACTAAAGTAATATTCATCAGCCCCTGGTCCAAACCCTGCAATACTAAAGCCTGGATTGTAAACTGCCGTAGCTCCACCACCTGCTCTAACAAACCTCAAACCATCAAGTTTAGCACTAGCACCACCTACGGCTGTACCATCTAGAACAATAATTGGGGTGTTGGTGTCTGTAAAACCGGGTTGAGTTTCCCCATTAATAGTAACAGTATCTCTAATGTAGGGGAGAGGTCGACCAGTTGTAGAACCTACTCTAATAGTTTGAGGTCCACCAAGCCCAATGTTGAAATTAATTGTGTCTGCTCCGGGATTATTATTGGCGTCTATAATAGCTTGGCGCAGAGAACCTGCTCCAGAATCGTTAGTATTAGTAACCGTGTAATTAAGAAGAATATCTTGGTAGGCATCTCGGACTTTTTTGGTGAAGGCTTGACCCGCCTCGATCGCTCCCGTTGCCTTTTCGAGAATCCAGTTCCCACCCTTAGCAGCATTCCCTGTCAAATCCACTGAAGCCGCCACATCCGCCCCAGTAATTTGGCTCAACTTCTGCATGAAACTTTCTCCCACCTCTCCGGATGCCACATCACAACCATAGAGAAGTAGATCAGGAGTCTTGTCTAGTAGAGGTGAGAACCATTGTTGCAGAGATTGTTGGTAATTCCCTAGAGTTTCAGAATTTAGCTGTGTAGAGCCTAACTGTAGATTGCCAGCACTACCATGACTGAGAATCTGGATACTATCTATAGCTCCAGTTCTGCCTTTGAGAAACTCTGTGATTTGCTCAATCCCATCTTTGGTAGAGTCAAGAATTACTGCTTCGACATTAGCTTTTAATCCAGAAAGGAGACTGCTAAAGTTATCTACTCTTGGGTCAATAAAAACAATATTAGATGGATTATAACCATCTTGGTTAATAGATACAAGTTTAGCGGTTTTATTGATAGTATTAGATGTAGTAGTTAGCATGGTTTCTCACCTTTAGATCGAGTCATGATAGTTGGTAGCAAGTCTCACATAAACTTGCTTTTGATTGATAATAATTAATACAAGTCTTGGAGGAATATTTTCTTAAAAGCTGCTAATTTCTTAGAAATGAATTTCTTGAAAATTCTTTGTGTAGATGCTTAGATACTAGATATATTAATTCACTGTCAATATCTATTCTTCAGGAAATTTACTGAGGTAATTTCTATGCTCTACTTAGACCTAGCTCTTAAGATTTTAATGCTATACTAGAGAGGGATTGAGTCCTCTATAGCTGACTATAAAAATTACATTTACTTTACATGTTTGATCTATTAAATTACGGAAAAATTACATAAGATTTTTTATTCATAAAAGAAAAATAAACGATCGCCCCCAATTAACTTAATAATTAATCGAGAATTTGCCGAGATGTAAATCAAGATTGTTTGTGGGATCTACGTATAGCGAGAAAACTACCTAGAAGCCCAACGATCGTCCCAAAACTGAGGAGAATTAGAGATAATAGCCAAGGTTTTTGGGCATCAGCTTGTAAACCAATGGTAATAAATTGGAGAAACTCTGGAGCCTTTACTAAAAGATTATTAAGGGTAGCTTGAATCAGGCTAATCAAGATCAAAGCAAATCCGCTACCTAGTAGCCCAAAGACTAAACCTTGAATGAGAAAAGGTAAGTAAATCCACGTAGTTGTCGCCCCAACTAATTGCATAATTTCTATCTCTTTGCTGCGGGAAATAAAGATGAGGCGAATCGTAGTGAAAATGACGGCGATCGAGGTAATGGTCAGGAGCGAGGTAATAGTGGCACTAACCCAGCCTAGACCTTGATTGAGTTGAGTTAAGCGATCGATCGCCTCGGCTCGATAACGAATACTTTCCACTCCGGGCAGTTGGGTCAATTTGGCAGCGAGGCTCGGCACTGCTTGGGGAGTTTTGGCTTTAACTTTTAATTCATCTACTAAAGGATTGCCGTCTAGTTGTTGAGTAACACTTTGGATATCGGAAAAGCCCAATTCCTTAACTAAGCTCTCCCAAGCCTGCTCCTTGGAAACTAGGCGGACTTCACTAACTTCTGGTTGCTGGGCGACCAAGGGCGTAATGGTTTCAATCTTGGTTTCTGGTTGCAGGTACAGGGAAATTTCTAGCTGACTGCCAAACTGGTTCAGGAGTCGATCGAGCTGCCAAGATACAGTTAATTGCATTCCAAATAAAAACAGTAAAACCGTGACAGTGCTGATGGCTGCCCAATTCATCCACCCGCCCCGCCGGAGTCCCCGCCATGTTTCTTGAATCAGATAGGAGAGTTTGCGGATTGTTGGCAACATAAGGTTAGAAATTCCTGCTAGGATAGAGTTTAATTGTGTTTATTTTGCTAAAAACTTTATATTATCTGCTTCCATGCCTGCACCAGTAATTGTAGAAAAGAAAAAACTAGAAACCCCCCCCCGCCAGATTCATTTTTTGGGCGATCGAACCCTCCGGCAGCCAGCCAAACGAGTTGCCAAGGTAGACGAAGAAATCCGGCTGTTGGTGAAGGAAATGTTCCAGACCATGTACAGCTCCAATGGTATCGGCTTAGCTGCGCCTCAAGTCGGGGTTCACAAGCAAGTTATTGTCATTGATATTGAGCCAGACAAACCAGAGGTAGAAACCTTAGTCTTGATCAATCCGGTGATTAAGAAACTCAGCCGTCAAGTGTGTGACATGGAAGAGGGCTGCTTGAGCGTGCCGAATGTGTTTATCGATGTGACTCGCCCAGAAGAGGTAGAAGTCAGCTACAAAGATGAACTAGGACATCCCCGCACCCTCAAAGCTAGAGGTTTGCTATCACGGGTAATTCAGCACGAAATGGATCACTTGCAAGGGGTTTTGTTTGTCGATCGAGTAGAAAATGAACTATTGCTGACCGAAGAACTCCGCAAAAATAAATTCTCTCCCAGTGCCGTTAAACCAATTAAATAATTTAAGTCTAAAATTTAAGTCTCAATAATCTGCTTATGATGACCCCGAAAAGTGGTGTGCTTTTGTTGGCTTCCTGTGTGGCTGCGATCGCTGCTGTTGGCTCTGTATTTGAGCTTACTTCTGGCACTCCCAAATTTGGTTCTGGGGTAACTTGGGTAATTCTAGCTTTAAGTATTCCCTCGGTAATTGCAGCTTTCTATGCGGCAGTGAAGGATACAAATTCTGTCAAGTAGTAGTCTTTTTTCTAAAGAATAAAACACAAGAACATCACTAGATTAAGTTACGACAGAAATGATAGCAGAAACAAGATTAGAGGTTGATGAACAAGGAAGCATCGTCATCCCGGCGGAACTACGAGAAAAGCTAGGGATCGAAGTAGGCACTAAATTGATAGCTAGAGTAGAGGATGATCGTCTAGTCCTCACAAATCCGAAAACTATCCTAAACAAACTCCAAGATTTATTTGCCCATATTCCTTCTCATATCAGTCTGGCTGATGAACTTATTGCTGAAAGGAGGGCAGAAGCGGAACGTGAACTACGTGATTGATGCTTTAATCGATCGCTCCCACTAACCAGTAGGTCATCATCTCCCCTTTACCTTTGATCTTGACTAGTCCCCGCTCTAGGAATTTATACTCATCATTGAGGAGTTGGTACGTAGTTTCTGCAACTTGAATTTTTCCCGGACTCCCTGAAGATTCCATGCGGGAGGCGATATTAACCGTGTCTCCCCAGAGATCATAGCTAAACTTTCTGGTGCCGATCACTCCTGCAACTACTGCCCCCGAATTAATCCCGATCCTTAAAAAAATTGGTTGCTGCCGGAAGGTGATTTTTTCCATACTTTTTTGCATGGCTAGAGCCATCTGAGCGATCGCCTGAGCGTGGTTAGCTTGGGGTAGGGGTAAACCTCCTGCCACCATATATTCATCACCAATGGTTTTAATTTTCTCTAAGCCGTAATCTTGGGAAAGTTGATCAAAGATGGAAAAAATATGATTCAAAAGTTCTACTAATTCTTGAGGGGACGCAATACTAGAAATTTCAGTAAAGCCTACGAGGTCGGCAAATAACACTGTTACCTCTGCAAAACCATCGGCGATCGAGCGGTCATCATTTTTGAGGCGATCGGCAATACAACCGGGCAGGATATTTAATAACAATTGGTCTGATTTTTCTTGTTCTTTCCGCAGAGCCTGTTCTGATTCGGTGCGACTCATGATTTCGGCTCGGACTCGTTGCAACATTTCCCGAAATGCTTCCATAACTTCTCCTAGTTCATCAGAGCGCTTGGTAGAGAGGGAATAAAAACTCTGGTCATCAATTGGCTGATTGAGAGATTCTCCAGCAATTTCTAAATCATCCCGTAATCGAAGAATCGGCCAGATCACCAATTTTGCCAAGACCGCCATGGTTGTTGCCGTGACAAAGAGAGCAATAATGAGAACCAACCCCGCAATGCGCCCCCCAAAGGCTTGAAGTTCTGATTGAATATGGGAGGTATCTTGACGAAGAATTAGTGTGTAGTTACTATCCATACGCAGACTTGCCCAAACCATATCGACTCGATCGATCTGTTCGCCCCTAGGGACGGGTAATATTTCCATTTCTGGTAATTCTCGATCGACCGGGAGCACTTGAGGAGTTTCCCCAAAAGTGCCGACTAGCTGGCGATTTTCATCATACAAAGCCCCGCCCACGATCGTGGAGTAATTCATCAGACTTTCTAGCTGGGTTAAAAGCTGGCTACTAGTACGATTACTATTCTTGAGGCTCAAGACCGCCCCCACTTTGGCTGTGGACACTTCTTGGATTTGGGTAATTAGTTCCTGTTCACGCCGGAAGTAAGAAGGAATAAAAATAATTACCTCGATCGCCACAATACTTAGGAATACCCAAGCTGCCACCGAGATTGATAGCTTTGCCTTCACTAGGCGCCCAAATTTGCGAGAATAAATTTCCATATGTTGAAGTACGATTAGCAGCAGATAATGGATGCTCAATTAATCATTCTTTAATTTAAAGTTTCAGTAGGCAGCAACCGGAAACTGGCAAGTTTGGGGCGAGTTTGTTATGATCCTCACTGAGCAAGACTTGCAACCCTTAATTTGATCTTTGATATTTATTACAATCCATTCATTATTAACTATTAATTACCGATCGCCCTACCCATGCCTAATCAATACTCTCTCAGTTGGGTGAACCGGATGCAAGATATTCCCCAAACTGCTTGGGATGCCCTCGCCCTGCCCCTAAAAACTCCTTTTCTTGAATGGGAATGGCTGAATAACCTCGAAACTTCCGGTAGTGCTACACCCCAAACAGGTTGGCTGCCTAATCATCTTTTGGTCTGGCGAAACCGACAACTAATTGCGGCGGCTCCTCTTTATATTAAAGGGCATAGCTACGGCGAATTTGTCTTTGATCAGCAGTGGGCAAATGTGTCCTATCGTCTAGGGGCGGAATACTATCCGAAAATGGTGGGGATGACTCCCTTTACTCCGGCAGCAGGTTATAGATTTTTAATGGCGGAAGGGGAAGATGAGGCAGAACTAACGGCGATGATGGTGGCAGCGATCGACCATTTCTGTGATCAACACCAAATTTCTGGCTGCAACTTTCTCTTTGTCGACCCCCAGTGGCAAAGTCTCATGGAACAGCAGGGTTTCACTAGTTGGATGCACCATAGTTATATTTGGCAAAATCATAATTTCCAGAATTTTGATGATTACCTGAAGATGTTCAACTCCAACCAGCGCCGCAACATCAAACGGGAGCGCAAGGCAGTAGAGCAGGCGGGACTAACCCTAAAAATTCACACTGGGGAAGATATTCCCAAGCATTTGCTCTCTTTGATGCACGGTTTCTACGGCAGTACCTGTGATAAGTTTTGGGGCGGCAGTAAGTATCTCACTAGAAAGTTTTTTGAGCAGTTATACCCCAAGTTCACCCATCAAGTGGTGCTAGTGGCGGCTTACCATGAAAAGTATCAAGACCGTCCGGTGGGGATGTCCTTTTGTTTAACCAAGGGTGAGCTTCTCTACGGGCGCTACTGGGGTTCCTACGAAGAGTTTGATTGTTTGCATTTTGATGCTTGCTATTATGCGCCGATCGAGTGGGCGATTAGTAACAATATTCAAATCTTCGATCCCGGAGCTGGGGGCAGCCACAAAAAACGCCGGGGTTTTCCCGCCACACCCAACTACAGCCTCCACCGTTTCTACAATCCCCGCCTGAAGCAAATTCTCCGTAACTATATTGGGGAAATTAACGAGATGGAGCAGCAGGAAATAGAGGCGATGAATAGTGAGTTACCCTTCACCAAAAAAGAAATTCATATTAACCTTGATTGTCCTTCCTAGTTTTCTAACTCTTCTGACAGGTTCTGGAGCCAATTGATAAACGATCGAACTTCTTGGGCAAACTGTTTCAATATCTGCGATTAATTCTCGGAGATCATTGGCGGATACTTGCTTCATAAATACATTCTCCTGTGGTCAGCACTCGGTGTAGAAAGTGGGGTTCTAGGTCTTCTAGGGGTTTTAGGTCTATCCAAAATTGAGTGATTTGGTTAGCGGCAGCAACGGCGGTGAAATATTCTTGCTTGGGAATACCGGCTACGGCTAGATCGATATCCGATCGATCATGAAATTTACCCTTAACTAAGGAGCCAAATAAAATAATTTGTTGAGCATCAAAATTATTAATCAGAATCTCCACAATTTTCTGGACATCCGATCAAGCTTTTTCTGCCAATAGTTGATTAGCTATTTTTGGTAGTCCTAAAGAGGTAAGGATGAATTGTAGTGATGGACGAAAAACCAAATGGCTCCGATGTGATTGTCTATTTTTTTAGAAAAGGATAGCGTCTTGCGAACTAAACGAGAAATTCGTTGACGCAGTGTACAGTTGAAACGTTCAATATAGTTTGTCTTCCCTGTCTGTTTGCCCACTGCTCGGTGACGCTTACTCGGAATAACCCCAGCGTAAGCCGCCCAAAAATCACTGTAGACTACAGCACATTGACGATACACTGAAGGCAATGACTGCCATAATTTCCTTGCCCCTACCTCTGAACGGTCGCCGATATACAAGCCTACAACCTCACGAGTACTGATATCTAGAGCCAACCAAATCCATTGCTTAGTTCCCTTATTTCCTGCTGTCGCACAAGTGCCTATCTTCTTTGCTGACGTTAGGATTATTCTGCAAATAACCGGCTACCCAATTACAATTATCCTGTACCAAGGAATTTATATTAAATTTAGATTCTAAGTCTGGACGATTCCACAGTTTAATAGTCTTATCCCTACTGACAGTCGCTAAGGTCTTGCCGTCAGGGCTAAAACTCACCCTATATACAGAATCAGTATGCCCGGAGAGGGTGCGTATCTCCATTCCTGTCTCTACACTCCATAGTTTGATGGTTTTGTCAAAACTGCCAGTCGCTAAGGTTTTGCCATCAGGACTAAAACTCACGCTTGAGAT
>JAIMKT010000108.1:2882-11301 GCA_020692245.1 Microcoleus sp. GA_180221_E-2-1-MAG-45_12 | reverse complement strand
GCCTCTATGAGTATTATAGTTATCTATAAATTGACGACCACAGTTTACACAGATGTGATTCTGTTTGCCTTTCTTATGACCATTTTTACGGATATGGGTTGATTTACACTCTGGACATTCCATTTTATATCTCCTCCATTCATACCTCTATTATGCAACGCCAAAAATCCTTTGCTATATGGGTGATGCAGATGCGGGGGTGACTTGGGAAGAACTATCTGGGGCGGGGCAGGTAGAGAAATCCGATTGGGAAATAGCCCAAAGAGAACTGAAACGGTGGTATTTAATTGAAGAAACCACAGATAGTAAAGGTCAACAGCGCTATAACTTGCATCCTTGGGTACGCCGTAGTTTTCGGAGTGGGTTGGTCGATCGATGGGAGCGATCGCTCCAAGAATGGGAAGAGATGGCGATGTGGAAATATAATCTGGGCAGTCTCAATAGTTTCAATTCCCTAGAAAATTTTGATAATTGAAATAAAATTTACCTCAGCATTTATGACAGCATCAGCACGGTTATGGCCAGATTGCCGAAAATTCCATGCGGTTGCCCTGATTAGTTAACCAAACAAATAGATGATGCTTGCGCCTATTCCTGATCATAGAGAGATGGGCTAGAGGGGCTGGTTTCTTTTTCTTTCCAGAGGGCAACAAGGAACGAGATCACGTACTTGACGATCGTGTCCCCGATTAAGAGAGCCATAATATCTGTAGTGCTGAGGTCGCCCCAGAAGGCAATGATGGTAAAGAGGAGAGTGTCTACGGGAATACTAATAGCGTTGCTAGAGAGAACCCGGACAAACCACGATCGCCGATGCAGGGCAGCAAAGATTTCCGTATCCACCGCCTCCGCAATGATAATCGCCAAGAAACTTGCCACAATAATCCGCAACGGCACGCCCAAACCTAGGGACATGATTGTATTCAAGACTGCCGCTAGGACAATCATTTGATAGACATACTTTTTGCCCCACTTGTGGACTCGATCGCGCTGGGTGAAAGTTACCCCAAAGAACAGAGTTCCCACCGCAAATTGACCAATCCCCAAGGGTAGAAACCAGTTGGCTGTGTAGTTGGCAATTAGGGTCGCAGCGATATAGATGAGGGCGGAAGGATGATATTTCATAGATATATTTAAGTATACAAAGCTAGATTTTCAGGTCTTAAATCTTACCTGATCTGGAAGAAAAATAGTTAGGAAACTTGGTTAGTTAAGGGTTGATTGGTGGCAAAATTGGTAATATTGGCGATCGTGGTGGCGGCAATTTCCCCCAAAGCTTCCTCCGTAAAAAAGGCTTGATGCCCTGTGACTAAAACATTGTGAAAAGTCAACAACCGCTTAAAAGTATCATCTTGGATGATTTCGTTGGATAGATCCTCAAAAAATAGCTCCGCTTCCTGCTCATAGACATCTAAACCCAGCGCGCCGATCGTCTTGGATTTTAAACCCGTAATCACTGCCCCTGTATCAATTAAGGCTCCCCGACTGGTGTTGATTAAAATTACTCCCGGTTTCATTTGCTCGATCGCCTGAGCATTAATAATGTAGCGAGTTTCGGGACTAAGGGGACAGTGGAGAGAAATAACATCAGCCTTGGCAAACAGTTCTCCTAGAGGTACATAACTACAGAGGGGATTTTTGGTAAATTCTGGGTTGGGATAGGGATCGTAGGCGATGACTTGACAACCAAAAGCCGTCATCAGGTTAGCAAAAATTAGCCCAATCTTCCCTGTGCCAATGACCCCGATCGTCCGTCCGTGGAGATCAAAACCCAACAGCCCCTCTAGGGCAAAATTTCCTTCCCTTGTCCGGTTGTAGGCTCGATGAATTTTCCGGTTCAGGTTGAGGAGCATCCCTAGGGCAAATTCCGCCACAGAGTAGGGAGAGTAGGCAGTGACTCGCACAATTTTCAAACCCAAATCTTTGGCAGCCTGCATATCCACATTATTAAACCCCGTACACCGGAGGGCAATTAATTGGGTTCCCTGATCTGCCAGTATTTTAAGAGTAGGCGCATCTAGATTGTCATTGACAAAAACACACACCGCCGGAAACCCAGCAGCAAGGGGCGCAGTAGCAACATCTAGTCTGGCTTCAAAGAAAGATAACTGATGGATATCTTGAGCAGAAGCATTGGCAGTTTCTAGAAATTGTCGATCGTAGGGCTTGGTACTAAAAACAGCTACCTTCATAGAGTTGGAGGAGGGTTGGAGGAGATTAGGAGAGATGGCTAGAGAAAAGAGTTATAGATATATAAACTTACAGATTATAAACCTATGCCAGAATTATAGTGTCCCAAAGGTACGATCGCCCGCATCTCCCAAACCCGGCACAATAAAACCATGCTCATCTAGAATCTCATCCACGGCTGCTGTGTAGATTTGCATAGCTGGATAAGCCGCCGAAATTTTTTGCAGAGCAGGGGGAGCTACCACCACGGAGACAACCCGGACGAGAGCCGGATCAATGCCCCGCTTGGTTAACTCTGTCATTGCCATAATCATCGATCCCCCCGTAGCTAACATCGGTTCAGGGATCAAAACTCTAGTTCCCGGAGCAAATTCGGCTGGCAGTTTGTTTAGGTAACAAGTTGGTTCTAGGGTTTCTTCATTGCGAGATAGTCCTAGGTGATAGATGGAGGCAAGGGGCAGTAATCCCTGCGCTCCTTCCAACAAAGCCAGCCCCGCCCGGAGAATGGGAACCACTGCCACGGGGACTTGGGGATCCACAAAAGTTGCAGGAGTAACTGCTAGGGGAGTTTCCACTTCTGTTTCTAGGGTGGGCAACCAGTAACGACAGGCTTCGTAGGTTAACCATCGCCCTAACTCCGTCATGGCAGAGCGAAAGAGAGTAGTAGGAGTATCCTTGTCTCGAAGAATCCCCAGCCAGTGTTTGATCAAGGGGTGATCTGGGACATGGACTCGCAGTTGAAAGTTGCTCATAATTTTCAGCTAGTTTCAGCTAATTTTGGCTAATTTTGGCTAATTTTTGGTCAATTTTCGGTTAACTAGAATGCCACCAAAAAAGGATACTAAAGTCTTAGACCTGTAGAGCCATCATCTTTTGTACTGCTTCAATAATTTGCTCTGGTTGGACGATCGTCAGCTTTTCCAGTCCGCCATTATAGGGTGTGGGAATATCTTGGGAAGCAAGGCGCAACACGGGAGCATCTAGCTCATCAAAGAGGCGATCGCTAATGGAAGCGCTTAATTCTGCCCCAATCCCTCCAGTCCGCATACATTCTTCCACAATAATCACTCGATGGGTTTTGCGAATCGAAGCCCCGATCGTCTCAAAATCAAGGGGTTTCAAGGAAATTAGATCAATCACCTCTGGATCGTAACCCTCTTTTTCTAGCACCTTCACGGCTTCAAGAACATGGTAGCGCATCCGAGAATAGGTGAGGATTGTCACATCGGAGCCTTCCCGGACAACTTCGGCTTTATCTAGGGGCAGGTAATATTCGTACTCTGGCAAGTCTTCCTTGAGGTTGTAGAGCAGCACATGCTCAAAAAATAACACGGGGTTATTATCACGGATCGCTGACTTGAGCAGCCCCTTGGCATTGTAGGGAGTGGAACAGGCGACAATTTTTAGTCCGGGGACGGCTTGGAAATAGGCTTCGAGGCGTTGGGAATGTTCTGCCCCCAGTTGTTTGCCCACACCACCGGGACCCCGGATGACGAGGGGGATTTTGAAGTTGCCGCCAGAGGTGTAGCGAAGCATTCCGGCGTTGTTAGAAATTTGGTTAAAGGCGAGGAGCAGAAAGCCCATGTTCATGCCTTCAATAATGGGACGCAAACCAGTCATTGCTGCCCCCACTGCCATCCCCGTGAAGCTATTTTCGGCGATCGGCGTATCTAGGACTCGTAGTTCCCCATATTTTTCGTAGAGGTCTTTGGTAACTTTGTAGGAGCCGCCGTAGTGTCCGACATCTTCACCGAGAACAAAAACAGTCGGGTCTTGAGACATTTCTTCGTCTATGGCTTCCCGGAGAGCATTAAAAAAGAAGGTTTGCGCCATGGGTTGATCAGTTGGTTAGTCTAGTTAGTCTAGTTAGTCTGGAGGTTAAAAATTTAGGTTAAGAAACTTGAATGCTAATCATACCCTAATTCGGGTTCTGGGAACTGATCGATCGAACGAATCAACCCCTAAAAATATCCAGATAATCAGCAGGAGACAAGGGAAATCACGACTATAATCTTAGAAGCACCACCTCAAAATTCCTGATAAAATCTTTTTCAAAACCTAGCAATGGTCACGCAATTTCCTACTCCTCCTCCCGTTCCTCAAGTTCCAGTTCTCCCAGATCAATCTCCCCAAGATGATTTTGCGATTACCTTTGCGCCCTTATCCTTGGGAGAAGTTTATCAACTGGCAGATGATCCGGCAAATGGGGCGATCGTGCTGATGAGCGGGACGGTGAGAAATCAAACCGATGGCAAGCCCGTAGTTTCCTTGGAGTATCAAGCCTATGAACCCATGGCAATCAATATATTTCGCACCATTGCCCAAGAACTGCGCCAGCAATACCCAGAGGTGAACCGAGTGGTAATTCATCACCGGACTGGACATCTGAAGATTGGGGAAATTAGTGTGATTGTTGCGGTGGGTTGTCCCCATCGAGGGGAGGCTTTTGCGGCTTGTCAGTATGCGATCGACACTCTCAAGCACAATGCCCCCATCTGGAAAAAAGAACACTGGGCAGATGGTTCCAGTAGTTGGGTAAGTATTGGGGCTTGCGAAGAGGAATAGTTGCTTTTTGTCCAAAAAAATATGTCTCAAGGAAAACGTAGTCTTCTTAAAGGCGAGTTAACCGCACTCATTAATAGGGTCTTAAAACCGGAATCAATCGCTTGGGCATTTCCCGAACTGCGGTGTACTTTTGGAGAAAGATCGATCGTCCCAGATATTACAGTTTTTACCTACGATCGCCTTCCCAGTGATGAAAATGGAGAAGTATCTAATACATTTTTGATTCCTCCAGATTGGACTATAGAAATTCTCTCTCCCGACCAAAGCCAAACAAGAGTAACTAAAAATATTTTGCATTGCCTGAAGTATGGAACACAGATGGGCTGGTTAATTGATCCAGAAGATAAATCTGTATTTGTTTATCGACCCAAACAAGAAATTGAGATATTTGATGAATTAGAGGTGACTTTGCCCGTGCCAAATTGGGCGATCAATCTGCAATTCACAATTAAAGATTTGTTTGCCTATCTCTTGAAATAACTAGGGCTAAATATTCCCCTAATTTAGTTAGATTAATAACTTTAGCTATGCTCTTAAACCGAATTTAGATGAACTTAGATTAAACCCTCTAATTCCATGGTTTCAATAATCTGTAAACCCCTAGGATCCCCAACCCGTAATAAGGCAGCCTTGGCATCAGCTTGGACTCCCATATCTAAATCTTCCTCTAGAGCGTAAAGCAGACCATCGATCGCCCCCGCATAGACCGCATTTGCAGGCATTTCTCGACAGAGTTGCCCGATCGCCCAAGCACAGTTACTACGTACCGCCGCCACCTCATCTAAACGCAACGCCTCAATTAAAGGCGGGATCGCTGTGACAATTTCCCCGTAGCCCAAATCCGCCATCTGCGCCAAACCACTAGCAGCCCAGAGCCGCACCGCCGAAATATCTGTTTTTAGGGCATGAATTAAGGGTGATAAAACTCGCCGATCTTTGTTATTCCCCAGCGCCCAAACAATCCCTTTGCGGACATAGCCATTCCAATCCTTTTCTAATTGCCGGATCAAAGGTTCCACTGCTGCCGGACTGAGATTTCGCCCCAAGCCGTAGGCGGCGCTGACTCGGACAAGGGGACACACATCCGTAAGCAAACTAATCAACGAAGGGATAGCTCGATCGTCCTGTAGTTCACAAAAAGCCCTTGCTGCCAACATCCTTTGGGGAGTTTCTGGAGAATCTAGCAACAACAACATTTCCTCTGGGTCTGGGGGCGGTGGAGTCTCTTCCATCACCTCTAGGGTCGCCAAGGGATCATCTAGGTCAATATTTCCATCAATATTTTGGGTGTTTTTTGTATTTAAGGTACTAGAGTCGTCTTGTTGCATAGGGATTACAGTAGCCTACTTTTCGGGGGCAGCTAAATACTTGAGCTAAACATCTAAGCTGAATATCTAAGTTAAATATTTAATCATAAGCAAAGATTGGGTCTCATAACCTAAATCTTGGTACAAATTAACGGCTTTTTGATTATTCACAAAGACTTGTAAACCAATTTGCCGATCGCCCCTTGACTTTGCCCAAGTTTCTGCCTGCTGAATCAAAGCCTTACCAAGTCCTAACCGCCGATGCTCTGGAGCGACGTAGAGTAGAAATATTTGGCTGTAGCGTTCCCCTAGGGACTGATCCAGGGCTGTTCCCAACCACAGACAGGCGATCGAGGTTCCCGGATTTGATTTTTGGGGATTTGCTTCTTTAATACTTAATTCTCTGATAACTAATTCTTCGGGAACTGCTGCCGTCAATGTCTCTACCCACCACAGGGGCGTAGCGTTGGAAAACATCCGCTCTACAGTTTCTCCCAAGGGGGCAAAGTTCTGCAAGTTGGGGAATAATTCTTGATAGGTTAGTTGTAAAAATTGTCGCAGAAGGGATCGATCGCCCCAGCCGCCCCGCCGTAGAGTATAACCGGGGGGTAACATTTAGATTATTGGGGAAAATTTAACAAAATTAGCAGAAACCGCCGGAGCCACGGGGATAGTTTCTTCCACAGGAGCCGGAGCCGCCATGTCACCGGGTAAAAAAGCCCTAGCGGTCACAGCCACCAAGGAAACCAAAAATACTAAAACAATCAAAAAAGGAAGGATATACTGCCGGAAAATAGCCATAGGAATTGGAGAAGAACGCAATAAATATCTACAATTATCCCACATCCTCATCATCAGACAACATTAGAATAGTCGGTCGATCGAGAACATCGAGAGTTGCCAATTCATCCAGATTTTACGGGGAAACAATTACCCACAGCTAAGGAAGAACAAGTGAAGGTGTATTTAGAGGCGATCGCCGGGTTCGATCGAGTGGAACTAATTCGGGATTAAAATTATTTACCAAGGATTGCCGACCATGGTGAAACCACTCCAGAAATAGGGATGCTGAAGGGATCGATCGCCCAACTTCTTCAACTCTTCATTCAGGGGAAATGTCCCTTGGGGAGTAATTAAGTTCCCGCCCTCCAACCGTACTTCCTCTCGGAGCATGGCTAACTGGGCAAGTCGCAAAGCCTCAGATTTGGTAGTAGTCTCCTGCAATTGTTGATAAAAATCCGTCATTAATCCAAAAGTGCCTTCATCACTGACCAGCCACAAACTCGCCAGAGCCGATTTCACCCCAGCCTGCACCGCCAATCCGGCAAAACCTAGTTCTGATTCCCTGTTTCCCAAGGCTGTCTCACAGGCACTAAGTACCAACAAATCCACGGGCGGATTGTCCCAACCAGCTTGGCGAATTTGGTCTAGGGTTAATCTTTCATTGCCCCAGAGTTGGATGTAGGAGTTAGATTTTTCGCCGGGGTTAAAAGAGCCGTGAGTAGCGAGGTGGACAATACGCTGTCCGGGGCGACGGGCTTGACGGAGATTGTTGAGGGTGAAGTTTTCATTAAATAGAGTACTCCCGCCCCAGAGTTGGTTAATGGCGTTCAATTCCAGAGGGACGGCGTGTAAAGGACTTGCCCCCACAAAATTATCTGCTCCCATGCCCAGAACTTCAGAGCCTTTCAGGGATGTGTAGCTAGTATCAGTTAGGGTTAAAGAAGGCATGAGACCGACACTGTAGTCTTCGATGATAAAGCGATCGCCGTTCTGTTGATCTCGCATGGCGGCAAGGGGAATGGAACGTAAGCCCACATCCATGAGAAATACAAGGTTATTAATCTCTCGTTTTTTGAGTTCGTCTTGGAGGGGAGTAATCAACCATTCATGAAATTGGCGAGCGGGGCTGATGTAACCATTACTTTGCTTAGCGGTGAAGGTGAAAAATTTCTGGGCGATTTCCATAACTTGAGGACGTTTCAAGCCGGAATATTTGATCCGTACTAGGTCACCAGTGGGGGGGACGAGGACGACTTCGAGGATGTCGGTGTCTTGGGCAACTCGGAGGGAGCTACTCAGACCACGGGCGGCGTTTACGTTTCTTTCCACCTCATTTTCTGGGGCAAAGAAGACGTAGATAAATACGGGTTTGGTGTTGGTTTCCCTGATGATCCGTTGGAGGATTTCTTGGGCTTGGTTGACATCGAGGGTGGCAATCTCGTCAGTAATACCAGTGAAGAGTTGGAATTCTTCTTTGAAGGGGTCGTCTAGGAGACGGATTTTGTTGTTTAGGGAGTCGACGGGGATTCTGTCGATGATGGGGATATTTGAGTTGGCAGCGGCGAGGGAGATTG
>JAIMKT010000108.1:1128-2870 GCA_020692245.1 Microcoleus sp. GA_180221_E-2-1-MAG-45_12 | reverse complement strand
CGGGGGAATTTGCCTCAAGAATTGGGCGGGAGAGTTGGGGATTGGTAGGTGATGGGGGTGGAACTACGAGAGGTGGATTGTTGATTATTGGTGGAACTACTGGATTATTGATTGTTGGTGAAGTTACGATGGTTTGACCAGTTGAAGGAGGGTTCACTGGAATGTTGACGATCGGGGCAAATGGAATAGGATCGACCACTAAGATTGGGGGTGTGCCGACAATTACAGGGTCTGGGGTTCGAGGGGGGTTAGGGTTGATTGGTTCAGTTCTTGTGATAGGAGAAGCAGAAGGCGTTGGAGTAGGGACTATGGTCGGGGTTGGAGTTGGAGTAGGGGCTGTGGTTGGGGTTGGGGTTGGAGTGGGGGCTGTGGTTCTGATGCTAATGTTTGTGCCGTAGTTATTGATGGCAGGAGGCACAGGCACAGTGAGGTTATCGATCGTATTTGCGCCTGAGCCACTGCTAATAGCGGCAACTGTCCCATTGCTGCTTAGACTACCAACGATGAAAGGAGTGATCGTACTACCACCGTGGGTAATAGTAATTGCTCCACCACCATTGGCTCCATCTGAGGCGACACTAATTAGGGTTCCTAGGGTATTAGTCAAGCTTCCCGTAGCTCTAAATAAAGTTGGCGTGACTATATTAATTGAGCCTCCGGTTCCTCCTGTCGTATTGCGGGCAAAAACGGAATCTAGGGAAATATTACTACCTGCATTTAAGCTAATTAATCCTGCATTTCCTGAACGGCTATTGGAGCTAATGGATGCAGGTGACGTGATACTGCCGCCAGAGTTGATATTAATTGCGCCCCCGCTACCAAAAGTACTGCCAGACCTGATACTGTTGGCTGCAAATAAGTTGCCGCCGATATTGATATTAATTAGTCCTCCAGAACCTGAATTAATCGTACTATTACTTACATTATCGAAGGCCCCAGAACCAATAGCACCAAGGTTAGTGTTTCCCCCATTAACAGTTAAGTTGCCACTGGGTAAATCAATGAGAATGTTGCCGCCACTACCAGCATTAGTCCCATTAAATGTCCCAGAGTAAGTATAGATAGAATTAGCTGTGGTACTGCCGTTAGCGGAATTAATTGTGATGGTTCCGCCATTGCCAGAGTCACCATTTCTTGTAGTGGAACTAGCATCAACTGAAACGGCTGTGATATTTCCGCTAGCAAGGAGATCGATCGTTCCGGCATTGCCTAAGCCAGCAATTTGGGTAACGCCTGAGGAAAAGCTAGCGATCACACCAGCATTGATACTGCCCCCAGTGGAATTAACCCTAATATTTCCTCCGGTAGCCGCCGCCGCTTGTGGTGTGAAGGAAGGAGATTGAACATTAACAGTATTAATATCTCCGCTAGCCAGAAGAGTGATATTTCCCCCATTGCCTGAGTTGCCAGCTTGAATCGGGCTTGATGAAAAGCTATTTACAGAACCAGCATTAATACCGCCATTTGTGGAAGTAATATTAATATCTCCTCCCGAACCAGAACTTCCTAGAAATGTACCGGAAACAGACCGAACATCGGCAGTAGTGACATTTCCGCTAGCCAAGAGGTCGATCGTTCCTCCATTGCCTGAGTTGCCAACTTGGAAAGCATTGGTTCCTGAAAGGCTAAACACATTACCAGTATTGATACTGCCACTAGTGGAATTAATCCTGATATTCCCTCCCGTAGCAGAAGTCCCTTGTGAACTAGAAGTAGACAGAACATCGGCAGCAGTTATGTTT
>JAIMKT010000108.1:1006-1092 GCA_020692245.1 Microcoleus sp. GA_180221_E-2-1-MAG-45_12 | reverse complement strand
GAGTTGCCAATTTGAGTTACTAGACCTACAGTTCCTGAACTGCTAACTACATTGTCAGCATTGATACTACCACTAGTGGAATTAAT
>JAIMKT010000108.1:0-1000 GCA_020692245.1 Microcoleus sp. GA_180221_E-2-1-MAG-45_12 | reverse complement strand
ATTCCCTCCTGTAGCAGAAGTCCCTAGTCCTGCTCTGGAAGCAGAAGTAACTCTGGAGGTAGTTATGTTTCCGCTAGCATTAAGGTTAATATTGCCTCCATTACTTGCATTGCCAGTTAGTAATGATGCTGATATTGAATAGCTTTCTACAATGCCAGCATTAATACTGCCACTAGTAGAATTAATAGTAATATTCCCTCCTGTAGCAGAATTTCCTTGACGTGCACCGGAATAAGAACTAACTGAAGTGGTAGCTATGTTTCCGCTAGCAAGGAGGTTAACACTTCCTCCATTACCAGAGTTTCCGGAAGCATTAACGCTAGAGTATGCCTCGACAATACCAGCATTTATATCTTGGGCGGTGATGGCAATATTTCCCCCATTACCAGAGTTACCCATTCCCGCTACGACCGATTGACTCCTCACATCCCCAATAATCACAGTACCATTCGGAGCATTGATAGTCACCGTTCCGCCGTTGCCACTATTCCCTGTAGCCAAGGTAGAGGCTGAATCAATAATTCCTGCCCCTAAATTACCTGTAGTGGCTGTTAAGTTAATATTGCCACCGTTTCTAGAAATGGTAGAAATAGAAGTATTAATATTACCTGCCGTGATACTTGCTGCCGTAATACTTAAATTTCTGCCGAGGGCATTGATATTATTGCCATTAGTATTAAAAGCCCCTCCCGCCGTGAAAGTAATATCTCCACAAACACCAGCATCACAGGTGAAAAAATCTAGACTTCCTCCAGTCAGTGTTCCAAAAGTAATATTATTACTCGCCTCTAAAACAATGTTTGTTGCTGCTGATAAACCTTCAAGAGTTGCCTGAGAAATTGTAATATCTCCTAAAGGATTACAGGTAGATAAAATTGTTGGCAGCGCACAACCTCCCAAATCTTCTATACCATTGCTAATCAAAATATTCACCGGGTCTAACAACAAAGTCCCAAAACTTCCCCTCGGTGCTGACAAATCCGCATTCCCGGCAAAAGTT
>JAIMKT010000107.1:220-11478 GCA_020692245.1 Microcoleus sp. GA_180221_E-2-1-MAG-45_12 | reverse complement strand
ACATTAACTGTATTCTACTTACTAGAAAAGTGCTGTATATGGAAGTTTCAAGCGCTTGAATTCCACAGTTATTTCACCAGCTAAAAAGCCATTAATCTCTTCATGTTGTCCAATTGGTTGCATTTCAACAATTACTCCATCGTGTAGCTCATAAAATCCGACCTCTGGCTTCCATTCTAAAAATTCCTCGAAAGTTTTTGTTTTTGGTAAGGTTTGCAGCATAGGATTCAACGAATATCATTTTTAATTCTTTATTAATATGTTACGGCAGTTTCTAGGAATCAGAAATTAATCTTTGACGAAACTCTTTAACTGCGCTGAGGGAACTGGGATATTGAACATATTCTGCCAGCATTTCTATGTCTAGATTAGGGAGAAACACACTTCGATCGAGTAGTTCATAGCCACAGGTTTGCATAAATTCAACGGAGTTTTCTTCCCGCAAATAGTAGAGACTAAAACGGTTATTTTGCCAAAACCAAACTTCTTTGATATTTAATCTTCTATAAACTTCTAACTTATTAATCTCGCCACTGGTGACAATCACCTCGATCGCTAAATCAGGAAATTCCTTATCTATACCAAAACAGTAGGCTTCATCGGGTTCCGTCCCACCTCTCTTTTCTTCTTTTCGCAGAGTAGTAGAGCCAAAGGGAAAATAATCAATATCTGCTTCTAAAAAATAAATAACGAGAAGATCTCCAATGCGAGTTTTGGGTTCTTCATGGCGGCGGGAAGGGGACATAATTTCTAGGACTCCATCTAGATAGGTGACTCGATAGGCGGAACTATCACCATTTCTGGCAAGCAAGGCTTCGTACTGTTCCCAGCTAACTCGATCGGTAAGGTAGCGACCTTCGGGGTCTTGGTGTGCTTGTTGGTCAATTAGGACTTGGAGATCGGCGGTTAACATGGTTATTTCCTCTCTGTAGTTTGTTTTTCATTTTAGTTGAATTGATTAAAGCTACTGGGATCGATCGCACAGAGATTTATCTTCCGGCAAAACCTTTGCATTGGTACGTAAATAATCCCGGACTCGATCGCACCCATAATCTGAGAGATCAAGGTTCAAAAATTGTTGAATATTCCACAGAACTAGAGTGTTATCCTCACTAACTGTGGCGACAAACTTGCCATCTCGACTGTAGGCTAATCCCCGAATTGAGGCAGTATGTCCCCGGAGAGTAGTCAACTCTTGACCACTAACTTGCCAAAGTTTCATGACTCCCTCCGTACCACCGATCGCGATGAGTTGACTATTAGGGCTAAAAGCTAGTCCCCAGACCGCCGTGGGATGAGTTAGGGTTCTCAGGAGTTGACCGTTCTTTGTCCAAATATTTACCTGACTATCGCCACTCCCAGTTGCCAACAGTTGACCATCGGGGCTGAAAGCTAACCTCCACACTGAGGCACTATGCCCCTTGAGGGTATTTCGCAAAGTCCCATCCAGCCCCCAGAGTTTCACGGTGCCATCACCACCTGCCGAGGCGATCGTCTGTCCATCGGGGCTAAAAGCTACCTGCCAAATAGGCGCATTATGTCCTTTGAGGGTGTGCAACAAAGTGCCATCTCGCCGCCAGAGCTTCACCGTGTTGTCCTGACTCCCGGAGGCGATCGTCTGCCCATCGGGACTAAAAACGATACTAAAAATTGTTGCTTCGTGACCGGGATTAGTTGTTAATAAATTACCTTCCTGATCCCATAGATTAATGCTGCCATCATTTTGGGCGGTGGCAACTAAGGGTGGATTGTCATTGATGGCGACTCCATAGATTGCAGCCTGACCCCTAGGAAAAGTCTTGAGCAGTTTGCCCTGCTGATTCCATAGCTTGACGGTGTTATCTTCGCTACCCGTGACGATCGTCTGACTATCTTGACTGAGGGCGATCGCCCAAATTCCCGCCTGATGAGCCGTAATTGCCGTCTTGAAGGGATTCTGACTCTGCCAAAGCCTGACCACGCTATCTCCCCCCGCCGAAGCAATAAAATCTCCATCAGGACTCCAGTCCATCCCCCAGATTGCCGCCGTGTGACCCCGGAGAGTTATAAGTTCCGTGCCGTCAATCCGCCATATCTTGACAGTTTTGTCCCGGCTAGCTGAAGCAAATCTTTGACCATCGGGACTAAAGGCAAGGGCTACAACCACGCCTCCATGTCCCCGGAGAGTCTGGACTAGGGAGCCATCCTGCCGCCAAATTTTGATGGTTTGATCACCACTCCCAGAAACAATAAATTTTCCATCGGGACTGAACGTAACTGCTGCAATCACGGAGCTATGACCTTCTAGAGTTTGTAGCAAAGTTCCATCTAGTTGCCAGAGCTTGATGGTGCGATCGCCACCTGCGGAGACAATAGTTTGACCATCGGGGCTAAAAGCCACAGCAGCAGCTCCCCCAAGATGACCAGAAAAAGTCCGCAGCAAAGTCCCATCCCGGCGCCACAACTTCACTGTGCTGTCCATACTAGCCGAAGCAATGGTCTGACCATCGGGACTAAAGGCTACTTCCCACAATCCAGTGGTGCTGGTGTCGATCGACCCTAACAAAGTTCCATCCAACCGCCAAAGTTTGAGAGTGCCGTCATCACTTGCCGAGGCAATGGTCTGCCCATCAGGACTAAATTTCACATCCCGAATCATAGATCTATGACCAAAAAAAGTTCTGATTTCCGTCCCATCCCGCCGCCAGAGCTTAATCGTTTTATCCACCCCCGCCGACACAATTAGCTGACTATCTGGACTGACCTGCACCGTCATCACCGCCGTCTGATGTCCCGACAAGCGATTGTATTCATCATTGTCATAAACCACTAGCTGTAGGGTATTGGTGACTTCTGCCCTTAGCTGCTCGGCAACTTTCCCCACCTTAGATAGTTGTTCCAGTCGCTCTTGGGCTTTAATTCCTTCTAGGAGGGCATCCAGTCGTTGATGGGAAGCAAACAACCCCTCAGCAGAGGAGACAAGAGCCTTAATTTCGCTAATCCTCGCCCCTAGTTCACTGTTTTGGGCTTTGCGATATTGGGCATAACTACTCACTCCGAGAATACTAGCCAAGACTAGGGCAGAACTAACCGCCAATAGCAAGACTCTCTGCCGTTTTGCTGCTTGTTTTTCTTGAATTAGTCGTCTTTGTTGTTCTGCGAGTCGGGCTTCGACTTCTTTGGTCCGGTCTGCTTCTAGGGCGAGTTGCACTTCTTGGCGATCGAGTTCTGCACTAGCCGCTAAAAATTGATAATCCAAATTACTCAAACTTTTTTCCTGCGCCCAGCTTTGGGCATCTTGGAGAGCTTTTCCTCTCAGGAGTCGGGAATTATCGGTTTGTTGAGAAGCAATCCACGCAGTAAAGGTTTGGGAATAGGGTCGGAGTTGTTCTAGTTGTTTTTCCACCCAATCTAAATTAAAAACCTCAGCATAAATTCGATTTCTTACTTGTAAGTACCCATTATTTCTGACTACTAATCCTGATAATAAAAGTTCGATTTGTTCGGGTGAATCATCCGTTGAAATACTCTTTACTTCTCCAAGAAAATCAGATTCTAAGTTTTTATCTTTTAATGTATAGATATCTAACTGTAAGGCTTGTAAAATTTGTTGGTAAATACCGAGTAATCTGCCAGCACATTGTTTGCGAAGCAATCGATCTTTGATGGTTTTTAGATGTTCTGGTTCGTCTTGAGATTCCCATTTGTCAATGATTTTTTCTCTAACTACCGATTCAATAAAAAATCCCTCAGTCCCCGGCGGGATCATTAAATTTCCACCAGAAGCTGCCCCAGCCATTCTGACCACTAAGGCACATAATTTTTGCGTTAAAAAGGGTTGACCGCCAGTCCAAGTTAATATTTCCTTGAGAATTGCTTGGGGATTGGTAATGACAGATTCTAAGCCTTTGGCTAGGGGTTGAGATTCGGTTAGGTTAAAACCATGGAGGTCGATCGCTACCCCAATATTAAAAGGAGTCCGGTTTTTATCCATGATCAAATCACTGGGAGTTGCCACCCCAAAAATAGCGAAGGTGATCCGGTTATATTCGGGATTGATCGATCGTTGATTATAGCAATAGCGAATTAAAGCAAAAAAGTCATCAACGGGAAACCCTAGACTTAAAATACTATCAATTTCATCTATAAATATAAAAATTCGTTCCTGAGGAAATCTTACTAAAAGAATCTCTTCAATAAATTGACTCAACCTCTGAAGCAGAGATATTTCTTCCTGTTCTTGCCACCATTTTTTGAGATTTACCTGCCCTAACAAATTAAAGCCCCGCCACAAATCCCCGACAATCCCTTTGTACCATTGCAAGGGTGTAATATTTTCACTGCCGATGCGAGTCATGTCGATCGTACTACAAAGAAAGCCTTCTTCTTGAAGACGATGGAGGGTATGGACTAAGAGGGAAGATTTACCCATTTGTCGGGAGTTCAATACATAACAAAACTCGCCATTTCTTAGGGCTTGATAAAGTTGATCATCAGCTTCTCGCCTTGCATAGGTAGGTGCATTGGTACTCAAACTGCCACCGACTTGATAGATAATATTAGTCATTTATCTAATAGTTTGCTAATGATTTTCTAGAATTTGATTTTTGAAATATAGACGGTAAAGATCACAACTAGGACTCATCAAATCACCATCAATATTGACTAAACCCATACTATCTAATTGATAGGCGATCGAGGCTAATAACTTCACTGGATGGGGAGCTGAAATTACTTCCATGAAAGCCTTTACCAAAGCTGGATTTCCTTGAATAATTGCTAAAATATTGCGGAGATGATCACGATAAATACCCGACTCCGTGGGGGCTGCTTGGAGGAGTTGTTTGAGGGTCAATTCACCCCGACAAATATGATAGAGAGCTAATCTAGTGAGGTAGGGATGACCACCCACCATATCGATGAGTTGTTTAGCCTGACTAGGTGTCCAATCAAGGTGATGGAGTTGGGCGAGGGTGAGGATTTGCTCTGGGGTAAAGGTGGGCAGTTTTAGGGGTAAACCTACATTAAAAGGGGATTGATTAATGTGGAGGGGAATATAAACTTCTGTAGAATAGGCGATGATCACCCGGAGATTTTGCCAAATTTTGATACTGCGAGCTTGTTCATACCAAGACCGGAGCAAGGAAAAGAAATCTTCGGCAATGTCGGGATAGGCAAAAATTAGATTTACTTCGTTGAGAGCCAGAACTATGGGAGAGGAAATTTGCTGGAGTAGGTAGGCTTCAAAATAAATTGTACAGCTAACCTTGCTGCCCATGTCTTCATCCCAGTATTCATCTAGTTTTGGTTCTAGCTGCAACTTCCAGCCGACATTTCGACTAAACCAGCGAAAAAATTTATCGACACTAGAAAATACGCTTTTTTCTGCTTGTTGAAAGTCGATCGTCACGGTGCGGTAATTCAGGGAAGCTGCTCGATCGAGAATCCGCAACATCAAGGAAGTTTTCCCCATTTTCCACGGAGCTTTGAGGCGAATAATACTCCCTGGTTTCGCTACTTCTTCATAGGCTAGGGATTCGAGAGGGGGACGATCGACATAAAATGGTGAATTGACAGCCACGGGGCCATCGGGAAATTCGGGGGCAGGCTGCGGTTTAGATAGATAAACCCGGACTTTAGCGATTTCCAAACGCTGGGCTTTGGTGAGGGGGCGAGATTCCAAGACTAACCGCAAGTTATTTTTACCGATCTCCTCTTCCCAAAAATTGCTCAATACAGACCACAACTCTGCCGCAGTCCGACTAAGATATTCTTTGACATAGTTTGTTTCCGCTGCCATGGTGGCGTAGGTTTTCCCCTCCCACGCATAACGCAGCACCAGTTCCTGAAGCGGTGTCAAACCCTCTGGCAATCTTATCCTTAGTAAGTCAGTCAGTTCATCAACAGTCATGAAAGGTTAGTCCTTTAGCTTAAATATTGTTGACAACAAACAGCTAAAAATAGCTAGAAACATAGACAAATATTTAAAGTAAGGGGGCGGGTATCCTAATCTTTGTCTTCTGTTTTCACCATAAACCTTTTTGAGTCAGTCTTTACTAATTTGGTGACTTTTGCATACCACCGATACAGCAAAAAAGTTAATTAACTAGTATTGACAAATATACTTTTTTCTGAGTCTTTTGCCTAGATAGGATTACCAGATTTTAGTTAGGGATTAAACAAATAGCGATCGAGGTTAGAAAGAGATAGAAGGGGTGGAAAAGAGTTAGAAAACTTAATAATTAGGGTTTTTTTGGGGCGATCGTCTGAGAAGTTGGGAGCTAAAAATAACCTGTTTAATTTAGCTAGAGAAATCCTCGGAGAGTTCGATCGACCTGATAAACTTTTTCTTTTTGTGTAGAGACTATAAAGTGTTATTCACATCTTTAGAGATACAGCGTTTTTCAGCTAGATGAAGACACACTTTCCCCATATAACAAGGGGCTTAAGCCCCTTGCCTGTCATCCACAAACCAGAAAACTGCTGTAATTACGATTTTCAAAGTAAACCTAGGGGGCTGATACCACAAAATTTCGATCCTAATTCGATCCTAATTCGATCCTTGGAGGGGCAAAGCAAATTATGGATATTTCCTATTACTTTTCATCGCAAATTTTAGAACAATCTTTAGGGTTAATTGCCTTTATCCCCCACGGACATTGCTATCTGTGGCAGCCGGGGCTAGTTTGGCTCCACAACGTCTCCGACTCGATCATTGCCTTATCCTACTATTCAATCCCCATAACCCTAGTTTATTTTGTCAACAAGCGTAAAGATTTACCCTTTGATTGGCTATTTCTGCTGTTTGGAGCCTTTATCATTCTCTGTGGTTCTGGTCATTTGATGGAAATTTGGACACTGTGGCATCCCGATTATTGGCAGGCAGGAATACTGAAAGCGTTGACAGCATTGGTATCTGTAGGTACGGCGATCGCCCTAGTCCCCCTAGTCCCCAAGGCTCTGGCTTTACCCAGTCCGGCACAATTGGAACTAGCAAATCAGGCTTTGGCTGCGGAAATTGGGGAACGGAAAAAAGCCGAAGAATTTGTCCGTAAATTGAATACCACTTTGGAAGAACGAGTCCAGGAGCGCACCCAAGAATTAGCGATCGCCAACAGCGAACTCCTCGTCGAAATTACTGAGCGCAAACAAGCCCAAAGCAAGCTCCAAGCCTACACCGTCAAACTAGAAAAAAGCAACCGAGAACTCCAAGATTTTGCCTTTGTGGCTTCCCATGATTTGCAGGAACCTCTGCGGAAAATTCAGGCTTTTGGCGATCGATTGCAGACTAAGTTTGGGGATAAGTTGGGCGATCAAGGTAAAGATTTTTTGGGAAGAATGCAGAATGCTGCCAAGAGAATGCAAATTTTGATCGAAGATTTGCTATCTTTCTCCCGTGTTACTAGTCAAGTCCAGCCCTTTGCCCCCGTCAGTTTGTCAAAAGTTATAGAAGGGGTTGTGTCAGATTTGGAAGCTCGGATCGATCGAACTAAAGGCAAAGTCACCATTACCGCATTACCTAACCATGAATTAACTAATGAGTTACCGATTATCAATGCTGATGCCTCGCAGATGAGACAGCTATTTCAAAATTTGATTGGTAATGCCCTAAAGTTTCACCAACCGGAAATACCTCCAGAAGTTCAAGTTTCGGGCTGTATTAAGGATGGTTATTGTGAAATTAGGGTGACAGATAATGGCATTGGCTTTGAGGAGAAATATCTCGATCGGATCTTCACAGTTTTTCAACGTCTCCACACCCGCACCGAATACGAAGGGACAGGCATTGGCTTGGCAATTTGTCGCAAAATCGTCGAGGGTCACAACGGGACTATTACGGCTACCAGCCATCCCAATCAAGGAGCAACTTTCATTATAGTTTTGCCTATGAACCAGCCAGAAGAAATCATCCCTCAATCTAATCAAAATCCTGAGCAAAATCCCGAACAAAATTCTCAGCAAAAATTAGTTCCGACCGTGAGTTAAATAGTGAAAACGAATTAAAAAACCTAAATCAGCCAAAATTAACCTGATAAATATGAGGTCAACATCATGTCAGTAACAATCCTAGAAAAGAAAGCCTGTACAATTTTAGTTGCTGATGATGATCCGGACGATCGCCTCCTCCTAGAAGATGCTTTGATCGAAACCAACTTGGCAGAAAGTCTATATTTTGTTGAGGATGGTGAAGAATTGATGGATTATTTAGTAGCTCATGAAAAATATAATGATCCTAGTAACTGTCCCCGCCCTGATCTGATTTTGCTCGACCTAAATATGCCCAAAAAAGATGGACGGGAAGCCCTCAAAGAAATTAAGGCAAATCCTGATTTACGGCAAATTCCGATTATTGTTCTTACCACATCTAAAGCCGAGGAAGATATTTTTCGCACCTATGAATTGGGCGTTAATTCCTTTATTAGCAAGCCTGTTTCCTACGAAGAACTAGTGGAACTCGTCAAGAAATTAGGAGTGTACTGGTTTGAAACTGTCAGATTACCTATTTCTAAGTAAAGCCTTTTAAATAAATATTTCCAAGTAAAATCTTTGGGTGAAATTCTTAGCTATAAGAATAATTTCATCATGCAAAACACATTGTTTCTAGATAATCAAATCCCTAGCCCCAGAAAAAAGTTGGATACTCAATTAACTAACTTGTCCCATTCCATGTATAGTAGCCCCATCATCAAAGTCCTATTAGTTGAAGATGATGAAGATGATTGCTTAATTACACGAGAACTACTGGCAGAGATTAACAGCAGTCAGTACGATGTGGAATGGATTTCTACCTATGAGGAAGCATTGGTAGCGATCGCTAGTCATCGCCATGATGTTATTTTAGTAGACTTCTATTTAGGTGCTTCTACAGGACTAGAAATATTACAATTTGCCACAGCAAGGGGCTGTAAAATACCGATTATTATGCTCACGGGGTTAGGCGATCGAGAAGTAGATAATAAAGCGATCCAAGCTGGAGCCTCAGATTACCTAGTCAAAGGTCATCTAGATCCCCAGTTATTGGAGCGATCGATCCGTCATTCCATAGAGCGCAAATACATAGAAAAAGCCCTCAGAGAAAGTGAAGCAAAATATCGAGCTTTGGCTCAAAGGGAAGCCCTCCTCAATCGTTTAGCAAAACAAATTCGTAACTCCTTAGAATTACCAGCAGTTCTTAATACTGCCGTATCAGAAATTTGCACTTTGTTAAATATCGATCGATGCCAATTTATCTGGCATAAAGACTACGTTAATAATAGCCAAAATAGTGATGTTGATAATCGTGATAACAATGGGAATGATAATGAAGAGATTAACCTTGAGTTAGTTTGCCAAGCCTGTGATCCAACAATTCAAAATAGTACTTCCTTTACAAGTAACGAAGAAATTGTCGCTTTAAGTAAAATTATTCAAGGGTTAAATTTAGCAGAAAGCTCTATTTTTAATATTAATCTCACTCCAGAAATATGGGACTCCATGGCAGTTCTCAACTTTCCTTTTATGCTCATTATTCCTGTACGTACCTCCACCAATAAAATGGGAATTTTAGTCTGTGAGCGTTGGCTAGACCTTCCTGCCACTACCCCCTATGAATGGGATCAAGACCTTGTTGAATTATTGATGGCGGTAGCAGATCAAATTGCTATTGCGATCGGGCAATCAGAACTCTATGAAAGTACTCGCATTGCTAGAGAACAATCCGATCGATTATTGTTGAATATTCTCCCTCAAACAGTAGCTGAACGCCTTAAAAATAACGAAGAAGTTATTGCTGATAGTTTTGCAGAAGTAACAGTACTTTTTGCGGATATCGTCAGCTTCACTGAGCTTGCCACTCAAGTATCTGCCCCAGCATTAGTGCAGTTACTCAATCGAATATTTTCTAACTTTGATGCCTTGGCAGAGAAACATAAATTAGAAAAAATCAAGACTATTGGTGATGCCTATATGGTTGTGGGCGGTGTCCCTTTACCGAGAGAAGATCATGCGGAAGCGATCGCCGCCATGGCAATAGAAATGCAGCAAGAAATTAGTAAATTCTTCCGAGATGATGATCTGCCCTTCTCCCTCCGGATGGGCATTGCTACAGGCTCGGCAGTGGCGGGAGTCATTGGCACAACAAAATTCATCTACGATATATGGGGTGATACCGTCAATATTGCCAGCCGCATGGAAACCCTAGGAGAGCCGGGAAAAATTCAAGTAACCACCGCTACCTATGAACGCTTAAAATCTCAATTTGTGTTTGAGCAACGGGGAGCGATCTCTGTCAAAGGGAAAGGAGACATGATTACCTATTGGTTGACTGGTTTTCAGGAGTCGCCCACTGAGCTTAAGACCTCAAAATAATTTGGATTGGAAGATTATCAGATTATCAAAACTATTTTTAGCATTTTATCCTGAAGGGTCGATCGAGCAAGGAAGGTAGTTAGTGGTAGATGCACCCTGGTTTTAGCTCTAGATTTTTTCTAGGGCTTTTTTATTAGGTAGCTTTCTTTAGTTTTGTTCAGCTTGGGTGGCGATCGCTTCTACTTCCCCCACAGGAATATCCAAAATTTGAGCAATTTCCTCAAGACTAGTCCCCCGAGCAAGCAGACGCTGGATCAGTGCTTTTCTTTCTTCGTAGCGACCTTCTTGACGACCTTCTGTAAATACTTCTTGGTAAAATTTGGTTTGTTTTAAGTTACTGAGACCCAACATGGCGGCAATCTCCTCTCTAGATTTCTGGGGTAATTTGTAGACAATTATAGTTTCTAGTAAGTTGATCAAATTTTCTCTAATAGAAATATCAGAAATCTCTAATCTTGCTTGCCTAGCTATTTCTGTAGCTAAATTTGGAGCATTAGCTTCTGAGGCAGTGATGAGTTGTAGCAATTGGACGGGTAGGGCGGCAGATTCAGTCGGGTTAAGTTCATTAATGTAAATACGGGTGACATTGGGAAGTTGTAAGAATCCAGCAAAGTGAAGTTCATTAATCCTCTCAGTTTGTCGATCGGGATAAATTACGACTAATTGCCAAGGATGGGGTGGTTGGTATTGCCTAATATAAACCAGTAGTTCGTTGAATAGACGATAGTACAATTGGGGGTCTGGTTGAAACTGCACCTCGACGATATAAAAGGGTAATTGGGAGTCAGGAACCGAGGGGAGAAAAAGACCATCCAAGCGGAGGGCTAATTGCTTCAGTTCTTGGGAGGTAAATTGGTATTGACTGGTAATAGATTCAGGAATGCCAAGGAGGGCAAAGAAAACAAAGGGTAGCTCTTGAAAGATTGTATAAA
>JAIMKT010000107.1:0-154 GCA_020692245.1 Microcoleus sp. GA_180221_E-2-1-MAG-45_12 | reverse complement strand
CTTCTACGAGTTCTGGTAGAGCGTAACGATCGATAATCCCGCCGCCTAAAACTAGATCACCTTGGTAGAAGACCGCTGCCTGTCCCGGTGTGATCCCAAATTGGGGTTCTGGGAAAATGAGTTTGACCCGATCGCCCTCAATTGGCACGATCGA
>JAIMKT010000106.1 GCA_020692245.1 Microcoleus sp. GA_180221_E-2-1-MAG-45_12 | reverse complement strand
CTGATCCCGGCGCCCCTCCCCAAACCCGTGGAGTCCATCGAATCTAACAATCCAAACACCACAGAGCAACCGACTCCCAGCCCTACTTCCACCCCCGCCTCTCCTCCCTCTCCATCTCCCACTGCCTCCCTCACTCCCAGTCCTTCTCCTAGAGCCGCAGATTTGGAAGCTCTCTTGACTACCAATCCAGAAATTACTGATGCCAACAAGTTGCGTCTAATCCAGACCATAGTTTACGAAAATATTTTCCAGAATTGGCAGAATCGGAGCGAAATCACTGAAGATGCTACCTACCAAGTCGGAGTTCTGGAAGACGGCTCCCTAGTAGGTTATCAGCCCGTTGATCAATCCGCAGGCAGTAAAGTAGATAAAACGCCCCTGCCAGAATTATTATCAATTCCCAGCAATAGTGATGAGCTAGCAGCCAAGGCGATCGCCCAGTTTCGGATTGTCTTTACCCGACGTGGGGCTTTGCAAATTAGTCCTTGGCGGGGCTACGGTGAGCCAGTTAGCAATGCTCCTAGACCAGAGATCACTGAATCAGCAAAATTAGGAGAACTCAACCAGACCTTAGCCAAAATTCTCCGAGAGAGCTGGACTACAGAACCAGATTATCCTAGGGATCTGACCTACCGAGTTGCTCTCACTGAAGATGGCAAGGTGACAGACTTTGAACCTCTAAACCAGCCAGCTTTCGATTATGTTGGTCAAACTCCCCTCCAACAACTCCGCAGCAGTACTAATCCCGCCGATAGCCAAAAACCAGTCGGTCAATTCCAAGTAGTATTTAAAACCACCGGAGGCTTAGAAGTTAGCCCGATGCGAGGATTCTAACCAGAGATATCTCCGGCAGTTTGAGTATTTCCTGCTTCTAATTTCTTGAGGATTTTAGGCTTTAGTTTTTCAAACTCTGCCATGAGAACTTTTTTACTAGATTGGGGCTGAGGAGTGGCATGAACACCTTCACTGTTTTTTGTCCAATCCTTGAGTAATTGACACTGGGCAGGCTTGATTGTTGATTTCATGACGTTGGCACAATGCTTGGGGTCTTCGATCGGGAAAAATAAGATGCGATAATTCCCCCGCTCTCCCAGCATGGCGGTAATTTGAATTCCTATAGGATTTTTTAGATCTAGGTAACAGGGCAGCCAACGCACACCGTAGAGGGGACTATAAAGAGCCGTAATCCATAACACCATAGGATGAGGGGAAGGCAGAAATAAAAATTGGTTGTAGCGGGTACTAGATTGGCGGTTTTTGATATCTTGTCGATCGAGCATCACCCAGAGAGTAGGCGCAGCTTCATGAGCAGTCTTGAGGATATAGGGAAATACAATTTTGTCTTTGGGTTTATCGAGGGGCCAAGCTGCCAGCCGACAGGCATCATCTAAGTTACTAATCGGATGTGCTTTAGTTCCATTAGATTGGGGCTTGGAAGGACGTTGGATAGGAGTTGGAGCAATAGGAGTACCTCTAAGAAACTGATCAATATCATTAATAAGCTCTTTATTACGACCATAGCGATTTTCTAAGTTTTTAATAAGTTTGATAATTTCTTCAACATTCTGGGGGCGATTCTCCGGGTGCTTCTCCAGACAACTCATGATTATTTTTTCTAGATCCTTAGGGATTTTAAGACCAGGGCTGACTGCATCAAAGGTCTTGGGAACTTGGTCATGGTGAGCTTTGTACCAGCCGCCAAAGGTATGATTTTCTGGCATGATGGGCATAGTTCCCGTCAGCATTTCAAACATCATAATCCCCAAGCTATAAATATCCGAGCAATTATTTAATTCTTCTTTCCCCTCCATTTGTTCTGGAGAGCAGTAGGCAAGAGTCCCCATAAAAGAATGGGTTTGTTCTCCCTCCGATTGCATCAGCTTGGCAATGCCAAAATCAAGGATTTTAATTAATTCCCCAAGGTATGGATTTTGCTGGACAAGAATATTGCTGGGTTTAATATCCCGGTGAATGATGGGGCAGAGGTTTCCAGCCACGGGAATTCCGCGGTGGGCGCACTGGAGACCCAAGCAAATCTGCCGGGTCACTCCCAAAAATCGGCTTAGGGGCAAAGGTTGATAACGAATGACTTCACTGAGAGATTCTCCCTCTAGAAACTCCATGACATAGTAGGGAATATCCCCGCCACTTTCATCTATGCCGTAATCCTTGACTTGGACAATATGCATACTTTTTTCTCCCAAGAGAGCACAAATAGTTGCTTCCTGTTCAAAGCGATCGCGCATTTTGCTATTGAGGAGAGCTTGGGAGAGAAATTTGACAGCAATGGTGACACCACCAAGGAGGCGATCCTTCGCTAGATAGACTCTACCCATAGCACCCTTACCCACTAATTCTTGCAGGAGGTAGCGGTTGGCAAGTAAGCGTCCGTTGTTGGAGTCAGATGGCATAGTGGGGATGGGCGATCAACCTAGGTATGAAAATTAATGGAATAACCACCAGATGTTAGAAAAATAGCTAGGGATAACACCAGAATGATATTTTTCTAGTTTAGTCTATTAGCTGGCTTATTCAAGTAACCTACTGAGGATATAAGTTTAGTTCTAGTTTAACTTACTGGTTTCATCTTTTGCTTAGTAGGAGGCTGAGTAGGGATATTGATGGACATTAATCAAGAATATAACTATCAAAATTAATTACCAAAATTACCAAAATTGCCAAGAACATAATCAGGTGTGGCGTTCCATGGTGACATCCATCGTGCTGGTGAGATAGTGACCAGTCATAATCGAACTAGACAAGTAATAGGTATTTTTATCAATCTGTTGGCTGGCTTCAAAACCTGTCCGTCGTTGCTTATCTCCTAAAACCCAGTAGCGCTGGACGATCGACTTCATAGCAATCCAGCCTTCTCCTTCGACCCGACCCAGTTCGCTGTGTTGAAGGACAAAAGTATATTGACGCTCATTGTCTAGTCTGCCCCGGTATTGGAGGGCAATATCAGGTCGATCGCCCTCTGGAAATACTAATTTCGTTACCATTGTAAACCAGTTTTCTCGACTCCAAGCCACTATCGTTTTGCCTTCTATGGGAATTGGGGGTTGGTCTCGTTCTAGCCAATATCCTGACAAAGACCATTTCCCTGCCTCCATAAGAAAGGTGTGTTCCATTTGCCACCTCTGTCTATGTTTAACACCTTATGTTTAACACCCTAGGTTTACACTCAAATTGGTAATCGTCCCTGGGGGTCGTGGATTTCTCCTAGCAGGACAGATCCCTGCGCTCCTGTGACCTGAGGTAGATTTCCGGGAATCTGCTGTTGTCGCCAGTAAGCTAAAACGGCAAAGGCGATCGCTTCCTTGAAATCGGCGTTGACTCCAAATTCATCCGTAGTTAATACCTCTGCGTGATCTAAATTTACCCTTAAACGTTCTCGTAAGTAAACATTTCTACCACCGCCACCACAAAGCAAAACTTGCTGGGGAATTTTGGGCAGAAACTGTTGATAACTGTAGGCGATCGATCCCGCCGTTAATTCCGTTAAGGTCGCCAAAATATCTGCTTCACTCAGATCATAAGCAGCACTATCCCTCAGACATTGTTCTAGATAGTCAGAGCTAAATAATTCTCGCCCCGTGGACTTTGGTGGGGGTTGCTGAAAGAAATCTGCGGCTAACCATTGCTGCACTAGGGGCTGACAAATCTTGCCCGTCGCTGCCCAAGCTCCCAAATCATCGTAGGTCTGCTGTCCTTGGGTAAATTTCTGTACTGCCATATCTAACAAGGCATTACCGGGGCCTGTGTCCCAGCCAATAATTTTGTCTAGCCAATGGGGAGAATTTTTTGGGGGAAGGTAGGTCAGATTGCCAATACCTCCTAGATTTTGAATCGCTCGATCGACCTGATGATCAGCCAGTAAACACACATCAATTTTGGATACAAGGGGCGCACCCTGTCCCCCCGCCGCCATGTCTGCTACCCGGAAGTTATTCACAGTAGTAATCCCTGTCAATTCGGCAATTAAAGCCCCCCGTCCTAGTTGGAGAGTGTAACCTATTTGTTGAAATGCTTGTTGAAATGCTTGTTGAAATGCTTGTTGAGCTGGTTGTTGAGCTGGTTGTTGGGGAGATTTTTGAGATGGCGGCAGATGGTAGACGGTTTGCCCGTGGGAACCAATTAGTTCGGCTAGGGGGTGAGAGCGTTGAATTTCCTGAGCAGCATGGGCAAAAGCATGGGCAATCCCATCATCAAGAGCCGCAAACTCTGCCATGGTTAGCGCCTTCCCCGCAATCACCGCCAAAATCTCCTGCCGCAAATCCTCTGGATAATCAAAAGTTTCTCCCGCTACTAGTTCTATACTCAGGTCTGACTCGCCCCCAGAAACCTCCACCAGGGCAGCATCAATCCCATCTACCGAAGTCCCACTAATTAGCCCAATAATCAACATAATTTCTAGGGTGCAACCAACTTTGTATGATTAATAATTCTCCAACTATACCCCAACTCTATTCATCTTTCTGAATCCTTAAGACCCTTAAATGTACGAGTAATTGATATCTGTTAACTACTTGTTCAAGCTAGTTTCCAAGGTTTAAAGATGAAGAATAAAATCTTGTAAAATTCTTTAATAAAAAATTAATTAATATCTTTTGACAGAGAGAGGAGCGGCGGCGAGTAATCTTGACTAAACTAGCGGGGATCATGTAGTGTCAATAGTTGTAAAGAAACTATACAATCCTATATCAAGTAAATTCTGGGATGGTAGTTGAGTAATTTTTTAAGTAAATTAATCATGAATCATCGCCGTCTTCCTGCTAAATACACCATCTTTTTTACTTGTACTGGCAAGTCACCCTTGGTTTTACACATGAGTCCCCGCCTCTTCCTGATTAGACTTGGTTGTGTCTTGGGTGTACTCTCAATTCCTTTCGCTTGGGCGGGTAGTACTTGGCTGGCAGAACAACAAAGAAATGCTCAATATCTGGAAGAAAGGGTAGCTCTACAACAACGCCAACAACAACTGCAAACCGAGCAAGAACAACTGCAACAGGAGATCGATCGCCTCCGGGAACGGGCGGGACTCCCCAAGGCTACTTCTACACCAAACTTCAAGCCCGGTAGCTCTGGAGATTCTAGAAATTCTGAAAATTCTGAAAATACAAAACTACCCAATTCTCTTTCTCAACTACCAAGTCCCTATTCTCCTAGAGGACGAGGAGGAGCCGTGGAACCCGATCGCCTTATGCAGAGTACCCAGAGCCGTCTCAATTCCCTCTGGAACCAAATCCGAGACCTGAATCCTTCCCTCGAAGCTACCCTGAACAGAGAAGAAGTTATCCCCCAAGGAATGCCCATGCAGGGAGATGATTTAATTATTACTTCCCTATTTGGGAACCGGACGAACCCCTTTGGCTATGGTACAGAGGTGCATAATGGGGTAGACTTTGTGGATGCCTACGCTAGTCCCGTTTATGCCACTGCGCCGGGGATAGTGACAGGAGCCGGATTTGATGGGGGCTATGGTCTGGTGGTGACAATTAATCATAGCTATGGCTATACGAGTCTCTATGCCCACCTTTCGGGGATTGCAGTCAAACCAGATACCAGGGTCAAGCGGGGGCAGTTAATTGGTTATTTGGGTAATAGTGGCAGGTCTACCGGACCTCATCTGCACTACAGTATTTATCAGGGTGAAAAAGCGATCGATCCTCAAAGCTATCTCAAATTAGAGCCTGAGGAATTCCAGAAATTAATTAATATTCAAGAATAACGTCTAATAATCTCTAAGAGTAATCATCAAGGATAAAAAGCCAGATGTTCTTTAATCGCCCTAAGCCTGTTGTTAGTAATACGATGAACTATTTAGCTAATGGTACGGAGGTGCGTGGCTCCATCAAGAGTGAAGGAAGTTTGCGAATTGATGGGAAAGTCTATGGCAACGTTGATGTGAAGGGAGATTTAGAAATCGCTGCCAGTGGTGTAATTGAGGGTGCAGAAGTGTGTGCGAATAACATTGTTAGTCAAGGCACAATTAAGGCGCAAATTCAAGCTACGGGCAAAGTTACTCTGACTTCTACAGCAAAAGTTGAAGGGGATGTGGTTGCTAGCGCGATCGACATAGCTGCCGGAGCCGGATTTGTGGGGCATTTAGTTACCAAAGATAATAAAATTCTTCCCGGTACAGGAATTCAACCCCAACTCCCCGGTAATATCACCCCCAAGCAATCCCCAGAAACTACTAGGGATCTCCGCAACTTGAAGGAGTAGAAAAAATAACTTAGGAAATACCATGAGCCATAAGCCGACTATTCTTGCTTTTGCTGGTAGCACTCGCCAAGATTCCTACAACAAAAAACTTGTCCAAATCGCTGCTCAAGGTGCAAGTCATGCGGGGGCAGAGGTGACTTATTTGGATTTACGAGATTTACCCCTGCCTCTTTTTGATGAAGACCTGGAAGCTCAGGAGGGTATCCCAGCAAATGCCAAGAAACTCAAGGAATTAATGATCGCCCATCAGGGATTTTTAATTGCTTCACCGGAATACAATGGTTCAGTAACGGCTATCCTCAAGAATGCGATCGACTGGGCTTCTCGTCCTCAACCGGGGGAACTTCCTCTGGCGTGCTTTGCAGGAAAGGTGGCATTGTTAATGAGTGCCTCACCGGGAGCTTTGGGAGGATTGCGAGGCTTGGTGCATCTCCGGGCGATTTTAGGAAATCTAAGTATGATTGTTTTGCCAGAACAACGGGCGATCGGCAGTGCCTACAATGCTTTTAAGCCCGATGGCAGTCTTCAGGATGCGGATCAACAGAGATCGATCGAGCAGCTAGGGGCAAGATTAACAGAAGTTCTCGGTAAATTAAATAATTTCTAACCTTGACAGAAGATCAGGATTAATGCCAATATAGATATCGGTTCAAAAGCGGATGTGGCGGAATTGGTAGACGCGCTAGATTTAGGTTCTAGTTCTGCAAGGAGTGAAGGTTCAAGTCCTTTCATCCGCATATAATTTTTCATACTTAGCCCTTATGTGTTCTAGCTCTTGGGCAATTTCTACTGCTAACCATGTTGGCTCTAGAACTTTGATAATCGCTCCTGTAGTCTATCTAGTAGTTTATCTAGTTGCCTCAGAATAAGCATTACTGGTTCCTGTTGCTGCCAAGATGTTTTTTTGTCCTGTACTTAGCTAAAATCTATATTGTCTCAGTAATTTAACTATTATTTCCATTCAACTAATGCAAGAAACTTGGCTTCGTTCCCTAGTGTGGACAGATTATCGTTTAGCAGTCCTCTTTACCGTTCTCTTACCCCTTATAATCATTATCTGGGCGGCAGTGCAGCGATCGGAGGCGATCGTCCGGCTTCTAATTATCTACTGGCGGGTTGCTAGCTTGTTACTGATCACGATTTATCTGCTGATGCCGGGTTGGGGAATTGGCTATGTGACTGGGTTTATCGCAAGATTACTAATTCCTGCTGCCCTCTGGTTCTGGGAAGACCTTAATGAAGATATTGCCGAACAACCTCCTTCTTGGCTACGCCTAGTAACCATGACTTGGCGGTGGGCTGTGACAGTTTATCTCCTAGTCAGCAATCTTGCTTCAGTGCCGTTTCTCTCCTGTGCTTTTTCTGGGGAAAATCTTCGGTCATCCTTCTGCCAAGTTTGGTTAGAGCCGGCTGCTGCTTACAAAGATATTTTCCATGGGGCTTACAAGCCAGAGTTTATGGCGTTTTGGGGCGGTGTGGGCTTGTTTATTTATACGATCTATCTTGCCTACTTTGTGATTGTCCGTCTAGGAAAACAGGGACGATCGGCGATCGAGCAGTAGTCTTGACCTGAAGTTAATCCAAATCTAATCCCGTCATTTAGCTCACAGTTCCAAGGTAATAATCTAGCTATCTCTCAACTTTTATGGAAGATTCACCAGAAAAACTTCTAGAACAATATACAAAAACTCATCCTCAGGAAGTTTTACTAGTCAGGGTAGAAATTGAGGGAGAGGCTGACGAGATTCTGATCTTCAAAGGTTTCTCTAGTTCGGTCATGCGCCCCACTGCCTACGATCCAGATGTGCCAGTATTACCAGAGACAGCGAAAATTCTGGGGATCGATCGCCTCCAAAGTCCCTATATTCCCGATGATCCCCAATATATTCAGCAAGATATTTCTTGGGCAGCTATGTTGGAAATTTTGGGTTAGGAATTTTAGGTTAGAAATTTTGAGAAGTCAATTCTTGAATAGCCTCTAGAGTAATTGTGGGTGCGTTCAAATCATCCCCTAACCAGAGTAAATATTCAACATTACCGCTCTTCTCGCCCCGGATTGGCGAAACTATCAACCCAGCATAATGCCAGCCTAGTTCTTGAGCCGCCAGAATTACTCGCCAGATAGCCTCTCCTTGAGCCACGGTATCCCGGACTAAGCCTTTTTTGCCCACGCGATCGCGCCCTACTTCAAATTGGGGTTTAACCAATAAAATTAACTCCTTGGGAGCTTGTAATAATTCCTTGAGGGCGGGCAGAATTTTGGTTAAAGAAATAAAAGACACATCCACAACGGCGAGGGTCGGTAACTGTGTTGCTTTGATAATTTCGGGAGGATATAGCTGGTCTGGGGTGAGATATCTAATATTCGTTCTTTCTTTGAGAATTACCCGTGGATCATTGCGTAAACTCCAAGCTACCTGCCCATAACCCACATCAACGCCGTAGACCAGCTTTGCCCCAGTTTGCAACAGACAATCCGTAAATCCACCAGTGGAAATCCCGCCATCTAAACACACTCGATCGACCACATTCACAGGAAAAACTTTGAGAGCCTGAGCCAATTTTTCGCCACCTCTAGACACAAAGGGCGATCGAGCCTTAATTTCAATCACCGCCCCCAATTCTACTTCCGTCCCCGGCTGGTCGATCAATTGTTGATTCACCCGCACCTCCCCAGCCCGAATCAATCTCTGAGCCAACTGCCGAGAAGTACAAAGTTCCTGCTCTACCAGCAAAATATCTAATCTTTTTTTAGTTGAATTCTTCCCCAAAGTTGCTCCTAGTCTTTCCTAAAGGCTCTCGATGAACCAATAATCACCAGCTATTTTGTAGCTAATTTAATAAAATTTGGGCGTGGTGTTGGATGTGGTCGGCGATGAAGGTGCTAATAAAATAATAGCTGTGGTCGTAGCCCGGTTGCATTCTCAAAATTAGGGGTTGATTGGCTCGATCGCACGCCTCGGCAAAAATTTCGGGCTTCAGTTGGCTAGTTAAAAAATCATCCGCCAGACCCTGATCGATCAAAATTGGCTGGGATGTTTGGGCTTTCAAAACTAATTGACTGGCATCATAATCTGCCCAAGTTTCTTGGTCTGTGCCTAGATAATTAATAAAGGCTTTTTGTCCCCAAGGACATTGCATCGGGGCGACGATCGGGGCAAAGGCAGAAATCGATTGGTAGCGATCGGGATGCCGCAAGCCACACACCAAGGCTCCGTGTCCCCCCATGGAATGCCCAAAAATCCCCCGGAGATCGTTCACTGGGAAATGCTCTGCTATCAAAGCGGGTAACTCTTCAGTTACGTAGCTATACATGCGGTAATTTTTTGCCCAAGGCTCCTCAGTGGCATCCACATAAAATCCGGCTCCCGTCCCAAAATCCCAACTATCATCTTCTCCCGGAATCCCCAATCCCCTAGGGCTAGTATCGGGAGCCACCAACATCAAACCCCAGTGGGCTGCCCACGCGATCGCTCCGGCTTTGGTAATGAAATTTTCCTCAGTGCAAGTCAAGCCAGAGAGAAAATACAACACGGGAACAGGCTGGTTTTGGGCTTGGGGAGGCTGATAGACAGCAAAGCGCATTTCACTAGCACAACTAGAGGAGGCATGGCTATAGAAACCAATAGTGCCACCAAAACAGGCTTGGGTAGATTTACAGGTAAGTTGAGTCGCCATAGTTTTTAGTGATTAGAAAATCAAAAAGTTAAGACTGTACGAATGGATTCCCCTCGGTGCATGAGGTCAAAGGCTTCGTTAATTTCCTCGATCGGCATCACCTTGGTAATCAAATCATCAATATTAATTTTGCCTTCCATATACCAATCAACAATTTGCGGTACATCTGTCCTGCCCCTCGCCCCGCCAAAAGCCGTCCCTTTCCACACTCGCCCCGTGACTAACTGGAAAGGGCGGGTACTAATCTCCTGCCCTGCCGCTGCCACCCCGACAATAATGCTAGTTCCCCAACCCTTGTGGCAACATTCCAGAGCCTGCCGCATCACCCGGACATTGCCAATACACTCAAAGCTATAATCTGCCCCGCCCTTAGTAAGTTCCACAAGGTAAGCCACCAAATCACCCTCTATCTCTTGGGGATTGACAAAATGAGTCATGCCCAGCTTAGTTGCTAATTCTTTTCGGTTCGGGTTGAGATCAACGCCGACAATCATCCCCGCCCCTACCATCCGCGCACCTTGGATCACATTTAGCCCAATGCCTCCCAAACCAAAAACTACCACCGTAGCTCCTGCTTCCACTTTAGCCGTATTAATCACCGCCCCCACTCCGGTCGTTACCCCACAGCCGATGTAACACACTTTGTCAAAGGGAGCATCTTTCCGAATTTTGGCGAGGGCAATTTCTGGAACTACAGTGTAGTTGGCGAAGGTGGAAGTCCCCATGTAGTGATGGAGGAGTTGACCCTCAAAGGAAAAACGACTAGTGCCATCGGGCATTAGCCCCCGTCCTTGGGTACTGCGGATCGCCTGACACAGATTTGTTTTTCTGCTCAAGCAATACTCACAGTTGCGGCACTCTGGAGTATATAGGGGAATCACATGATCCCCCGGCTGAAGAGATTTCACCCCTGCACCAACTTCCACCACAACTCCAGCGCCCTCATGCCCAAAGATTGCAGGAAATAATCCCTCTGGGTCTGCTCCAGACAGAGTATAGGCATCGGTGTGACAAACCCCGGTTGCTTTGATTTCTACCAGTACCTCCCCCTCTCTAGGCGGCTCTAGTTGCACGGTTTCTAAACGCAGGGGCTGACCCGACTCGAAGGCAACGGCGGCTTTGACATCCATAGAAAATTCACCCTAGTTTGCTGATTTTAAACACCACCATTATGGACAGTTTTCACCCATTTTAGGCGTTTGGGACGGATAGACATGCGGGCGGTGACACTAGCCATGATCGGAATCCAGTGAAACAGGTAAATAATCCCCACTAGGCTTTGCTTAAGGGCGGTAGTGAAGTCGATCGAGCCAATATCTCTAGCAATATCAGTAGCTTGATTATCTTGATTACCTTGGGCAGCAATCCGCCGTAATCCCGTAAAAATCCCTACCAAGGGGAGAACGATCGTTAAAGCACTCAAAGGAGCCAACAGAGGAGCCTTACCCAACACCAGAGCCATGATTAAATCTGGAATTGCCGCCGCCGGGAGTAGGTACTGGATCACCATAAAGGAGATCAG
>JAIMKT010000013.1:67993-70434 GCA_020692245.1 Microcoleus sp. GA_180221_E-2-1-MAG-45_12 | reverse complement strand
TTCGGGAAATTGGGTGTAAAATTAGAAGGCTTAGGAGTTGTGCGGGGAGTCGGCAGATTCACCAAGCGGGTCTGGGTTTCGGCGAGATTGGTAATGATCTGCTGTAACTGAATAACAGTATCACTGGTAATCTGTTGGGACTGTTGAGACAGGAGAATTTGATTCTGCATTTTTTGCATCTGATCTCGGAAATTACCGAGGGTTTCCATCTCAGCACTATGGACAATTTGCGACTCGATTTCATCCACAGCTTTGGCGACCCGGCGGACTTCTTGGAGAATCTCAGCCTTGGCTTGGCTATCTTGACGTTTACTGAGGAAAGCCGCAGCGATTGCGCCCACTGTTCCCCCCGCCAGAGCGATCCCCGAACCCCCACTGGGCATCACCAGAGACACCGTGGCTCCCACAATTAAAGTTACTGCCCCTACTAGCAAACCGTTTGTCACCCACTTCCGCATTACCAACCTCACTTAAACGTCCTACCCTCAATTTCCTGAAACTTTTTAAAATTTTCTACAAGCTCCTATGGTCTCTCTCTCTCCTAGTTTACAATCTCGTCTCGCTACCCCGCTGCAAATTGGTGATTTTGCTGTCCAGAGCCGGGTACTCCAGTCTCCTTTATCTGGGGTTACAGACATGGTGTTTCGCCGTTTGGTGCGTCGCTATGCTCCAGATTCGATGATGTATACCGAAATGGTCAATGCTACTGGATTGCACTACGTCCGGGAACTGCCCAAAATCATGGAATTAGATGAGCAGGAACGCCCCATTAGTATCCAACTTTTTGATTGCCGTCCAGATTTTTTGGCGGAGGCAGCGGTGATGGCGGTGGAGGAAGGAGCCGATACTATTGATATTAATATGGGTTGCCCTGTCAACAAAATCACCAAAAATGGCGGGGGTTCTTCCCTACTCCGGGATCCAGAGACGGCAGAGGCGATCGTCCGGGCGGTAGTCGCCGCAGTTCCAGTCCCCGTCACAGTGAAAACTCGGATTGGCTGGACAGACAAAGAAATTAATATTCTTGATTTTGCCCAACGCATGGAAGCCGCCGGAGCCAAGATGATCACCGTCCATGGACGTACCCGTTCCCAAGGCTATAACGGTAATGCTAAGTGGGAATGGATTACCAAAGTGAAGGAAATTTTACAAATTCCAGTAATTGCCAACGGGGATATTTTTTCTGTGGAGGCGGCGGTGCAGTGTCTGGAGCAAACGGGAGCCGATGGGGTGATGTGTTCCCGGGGAACTTTGGGCTATCCATTTTTGGTGGGGGAGATTGATTATTTTCTGAAAACAGGGCAGCTACGAACTCCACCGACGGCGATCGAGCGGCTTGCCTGTGCTAGAGAACATCTTTTGGCACTTTTTGAATACAAGGGCGATCGAGGAGTCCGCCAAGCCCGCAAACACATGACTTGGTACGCCAAGGGATTTACGGGAGCCGCCCAACTCCGGGGAGAGCTATGTCTAATTGATACCGTTACTCAGGGGGTAGTTCTCATCGATCGAGCTATGGATGTATTGCAGCAAGAAAGAGATATCGCCTAAAAGTGCTGGACTCCGATTGCTGGATTCTTGCTTCTGGGTCGCTGTCTAGGGTAGTCTGGAAAAGGTGATTAAATTCTAAATGTTGAGTACGGGCAGACCATATTGATAGACCTCCGCAGTTATGTATACCTTGATAGTTTGCAACCCCAGCACGCCGCCTACTTAGGGACAGTGATGCAAGGATTTCTGCCCTTGCCCGGAGATGCTTCCCTTTGGATTGAAATTTCTCCCGGTATTGAGATCAACCGGATTACGGATGTAGCTTTGAAGGCGACGGTGGTGCGTCCGGGTTTGCAGGTGGTAGAGCGGCTCTACGGTTCCCTAGAAATTCATTCCCGGAATCAGGGTGATACAAAAATGGCAGGGCAGGCGATCTTGGACACGATCGGCGTACCAGAACACCAGCGCCTCAAACCCCGGATTATTTCCAGCCAAATTATTCGCAACATCGATCCCCACCACGCCCAGCTAATTAATCGGTCTCGCCGGGGGAATATGATCGTAGCGGGACAGACTTTGTACGTGCTGGAAGTGGAACCCGCCGCCTACGCTGCCCTTGCTGCCAACGAAGCAGAGAAATCAGCCCGGATTAATATCCTCGAAATTCAAGCCTTTGGGAGTTTTGGCCGGATGTACCTCGGTGGGGAAGAGCAGGATATTATGGCAAGTTATCGAGCCTCGATCGCTGCCCTCGAAAATGTCCAAGGTCGAGAACATCCCCAAGCCACAACTCAAGCAAAGAAGGAGTAGGGATGGGGTCATGGCAAATCAAGCACACCTACAATTCCTCCAAGCTGGAGCCTTAACTTGGTGGGAATGGCGCCATCACTATCCAGAAATTATTCCCGATCTCCAAGGGGCTGACCTGCAAAGGATCAATCTCCGGGGGG
>JAIMKT010000013.1:63119-67970 GCA_020692245.1 Microcoleus sp. GA_180221_E-2-1-MAG-45_12 | reverse complement strand
CGGGGAGCTAAACTGATTAATATCAATTTCCAAGGAGCAGATCTGAGTCATGCAGATTTGAGCGAGGCTCAGTTGTGGTCGGCAGATCTCCGGGGAGCGGTGTTGTTGAGTAGCTGTCTGGAGGTTGCCCAGTTGTATCAAGCAGATTTGCGGGGGAGTGAGGCGATCGCTGTTCAGGGTGCTGGGGCAGATTTCACTGGGGCAGATCTAAGTGGAGCAAATTTTGTCGGCGCAGATTTCCGGAAGGCTATTTTCAAGGAAGCCGACCTCAGCAATGCTAATCTCCGGCGCTGTGATTTCACGAGGGCGAATTTATTTAAGGCAAATTTTAATCACGTCCAACTCCAACAAGCCAACCTCAATGGCGTAGAGGCGATCGAGAGTCATTTCTACCAAGCTCAATTCCAGCAAGCTCAACTCAGCTATGCCCATCTCAGTGGTAGCTATCTCTACGGAGCAGATTTCCAAGGTTGCGATCTCTATCAAACAGATTTCCGGTGGGCAAACCTCACCAAAGCTAACCTGAGTAATACCGACCTCACCCACACCCAACTCCGGGGCGCAACCCTCACCAAAGCTCTCCTCCCCAAGGAATTAAAAACTGAGTAAAATAATTATCAACTTCTATGACATCAAATCTCGTGTAGCTCACCAAATTGGGGAAGGCTTGTCACCAGTGGGGTAATACTTGCAGGGTATAGAAATCTTTGAAGGTACGGAATCCTGAACCATGAAAGGCGATGACATCAGATTGCTTAAATTTCAACACTTTTAGCTTATACGTCTGAGCCTTTTTTTGCCTACTTTTTCCATCGAACTCAAGTTAAATTAATTAATACCCTGAAATTACAGGCGACTAAAGTCGTAACTACAAATAACTACAATTACAAACTTAACCCACCGCAAATCCTGTATATTGCCTCATGAAAGGCTCATGAAATCCTAAAACAATATCTGATTTAGGGACTCCTAACTTTACTAATTCATCTGCCAAGCCAACTTCAGTCCCATCATGTTGAACCCAAATTTTCTCATCTTTAATATCAATATGCACGACACACCCGTACTGCCGCCAGCGATTTTTCCAGCCAACATAAACTAACTGATAATGATCGCCCTTGGGATCAAAAATCAACTGTTGATCTATTTCAGATTTAGGCGATCAAATTTGGGCATATTCTGTTAATACTTGCTGCACATAGATTCGATACTGTTCTAATTTTTCCATTCCACAATTACCTCATTAGCGGAGCGGTTATAGGTAGTAAAAATTCGTGAATACCGAATAGGCTATCTTGGAATTTGTACCTACAATTTTAAGTAGAGTAATTATTTTTAATTCAACTAAATTAACTAAGTTAACTAGACTAGTTCATCCAGTTATCACAGGGGTAAATTAACTATGCAACCTACAAATCCGAACCAATTTACCGAGAAGGCTTGGGAGGCGATCGCCCGGACTCCAGATATTGCCAAAGCTGTCCAACAGCAAAATTTAGAAAGTGAACATTTGATGAAAGCCCTTTTGGAGGAAGATGGTTTAGCTGCCAGTATTCTTACCAAGGCAGAGGTAAAGGTGCAACAGTGGCGCGATCGAACTGAAGAGTTTATCAAAAAACAACCGAAGATCACGGGCAGTGGCAGTGATGTGTACCTAGGCAAGAGCTTAAATACTTTGCTGGATCATGCTGAGGAGTATCGGAAAACCTTTGGGGATGACTTTATTTCCATTGAGCATATCTTGTTGGCTTACAGCAAGGACGATCGCTTCGGCAAGGCAATTTTTCAGGAATTTGGGCTAAAGGAACCCCAACTAAAAGAGATTATTAATCAAATTAGAGGCAGTCAAAAAGTGACGGATAAGAACCCGGAAGGTAAGTACGAAGCTCTAGAAAAGTATGGGCGAGATCTCACAGAATCAGCTCGGCAGGGCAAATTAGACCCAGTAATTGGTAGGGATGATGAGATCCGCCGCACCATCCAAATTCTTTCCCGCCGGACAAAAAATAATCCGGTGTTAATTGGGGAGCCGGGAGTGGGGAAGACAGCGATCGCCGAAGGTTTAGCCCAGAGAATTGTCAGTGGCGATGTGCCAGAATCCTTACGGGGCAGGAAGCTCATCGCCCTAGATATGGGTTCGTTAATTGCTGGAGCCAAGTACCGGGGGGAATTTGAAGAAAGATTAAAAGCAGTCCTTAAGGAAGTTACCGATTCCCAAGGACAGTTGATTTTATTTATTGATGAAATCCACACCGTCGTCGGAGCAGGAGCCACCCAAGGAGCCATGGATGCGGGGAATTTGCTGAAACCTATGCTGGCACGGGGGGAACTGCGCTGTATTGGGGCAACTACTTTGGATGAGTACCGGAAATACATTGAAAAAGATGCGGCTCTAGAACGGCGGTTCCAACAGGTTTACGTGGATCAGCCCAGCGTGGAAGATACGGTATCAATTCTCCGGGGCTTAAAAGACCGTTACGAAACCCACCACAACGTCAAAATTGCGGATAGTGCCTTGGTAGCAGCAGCAACGCTCTCGACTCGGTATATTAGCGATCGCTTCCTGCCCGATAAAGCCATTGATCTAGTAGACGAGGCGGCAGCGAAGTTAAAAATGGAAAGCACCTCTAAGCCCGAAGAACTAGATGAGATCGATCGCAAAATTCTCCAGCTAGAAATGGAGCGCCTTTCCCTGCAAAAGGAAAGTGACTACGCCTCACGGGAAAGACTCAGCAAAATTGAACGGGAATTAGGCGACCTCAAGGAAGACCAGAGCGGCTTAAATGCCCAGTGGCAGACGGAAAAAGCAGTGCTGGATCAACGGAAAACCCTGAAGGAGGAGATCGATCGAGTCAATGTGGAAATTCAACAGGCAGAACGAGAGTACGACCTAAACCGGGCGGCAGAATTAAAATTTGGGACGCTTAATCAACTACAGCACCAACTGGAGGCGATCGAAACCCAATTACAGCAAACCCAAAGTAGTTCTAAATCCCTGTTGCGAGAAGAAGTCACCGAGGCGGATATTGCGGAGATAATCTCCAAATGGACAGGCATCCCCATTAGTAAACTAGTGGAATCGGAAAAGGAAAAACTCCTGCTTTTAGAAGATGAACTCCACCGCCGGGTAATTGGGCAGAGTGAAGCAGTAACTGCCGTAGCTGATGCCATCCAACGCTCTCGAGCCGGACTCTCTGATCCCAATCGCCCCACGGCAAGCTTTATTTTCTTGGGCCCCACGGGAGTCGGCAAAACGGAACTAGCCAAAGCTCTGGCAGCCTATCTGTTTGATACGGAAGAAGCCTTGGTGCGGGTGGACATGAGCGAGTACATGGAAAAACATGCCGTTTCTCGGTTGATTGGTGCGCCTCCGGGCTATGTTGGCTACGAAGAAGGAGGACAATTAACGGAATCCATTCGCCGCCGTCCCTACGCTGTGATCCTGTTTGATGAAATTGAAAAAGCTCACCCGGATGTCTTTAATGTCATGCTACAAATCCTTGATGACGGGCGAGTTACCGATGCTCAGGGGCGGACGGTGGATTTCAAAAATACCGTAATTATCATGACCAGTAATATTGGTTCCCAGTATATTCTCGATGTGGCTGGGGATAATAGTCAGTATCAAGAAATGAGCGGCAGGGTAATGGAGTTGTTACGATCGAGCTTCCGCCCCGAATTCCTGAACCGGATTGATGAGATTATTATCTTCCATGCCCTCGAAAAATCGGAACTGCGGGAAATTGTGAAAATTCAAGTCCAGCGTCTGGAAGAACGCCTAAGTGATAAACACATGACCCTCAAATTTGCCGATGCTGCCCTCGATTTCCTCGCTGAAGTCGGCTATGACCCCACCTTTGGAGCCAGACCCCTAAAACGAGCCATCCAACGGGAACTAGAAACCCAGATCGCCAAAAATATCCTCCGGGGTAATTTCAACGACGGGGACAATATCTACGTGGATGTGGAACATGAGCGCCTAGCTTTCAAAAAGCTGTAATCAGCTAAACGTAGGGTGGGCATTGCCCACCTTAAAACAATTACTTAATTCAACCACCTTGCCCGATAGCCCCTCGCATCAATGTGACACAGATAGGGAAACTGGACATAGCGCCCCAAGCCCCCTGGCCACCAAGGATCAAGCATCCAGTAGATTTCATTCCCGGTTAAACCATCACAGTAGAAATCGATCGCATCCCCGTTAATGTGGCGACTATCAGCAACTCCTCCCACGGCAGCATTAACCACCGGATCTCGATACCAACTAGTAATGATAAAAGGACGACCCACCCGATTCCGGGCCTGTTGAGCCAACCCAGCAATGCGAATCATGCCGTCTAAAGTCGATTGGTTCGGGGGCATTCTCGATCCCCCACGGGTGGCTTCTGCCCAAGTAAAACTCCCACCGACAATGATTGTGGCACTTTGTTGGATATTGCCAAGAGTCCATCTTGCAGGACGAGAGGGGGGATCAGCAGGACGAGGCGGCTCTGGTTTTTGGTTGCTAATCTGTTTGAGATCACTGAGGAGGGATTGGAGGGTTAAAGCTCTGGTGGGCAGGTTGCGCCATAACTGGACTAGGCGGATTAAGGCTTCCCGTTCTTGGGGCTTTTCTTTGTAAACCTTGGGGACGCGTTGGGTAAAAGCAACTAACTGTCGATCGAGCTGGGCAGCCAAATTAGCCAAGACAGCTTTATTCCCCGTACTAGCATTGAGAACGGCGGGATCAATACCGAGAGATTGCACAGCATCGGCCCGGGTGGCTAGCTGTCGCCAGAGACGCACACACTCAATCAGGGCATTTCTTTGATGAGCTTGGCTGACAAAAAATCGAGGGATTCTGGCAATAAA
>JAIMKT010000013.1:24552-63076 GCA_020692245.1 Microcoleus sp. GA_180221_E-2-1-MAG-45_12 | reverse complement strand
GCTCTGGGGAAGTATTGGTTTGCAGAGAGGTAATCGCCTGCTCTCGACTAGGTAACTGTCGCCACAACTGAGTTAGACGGATCAGGGCTTCCCGCTCTTGGGGAAATCCACCGTAGGCTGTCAATACCCGTTGCAGAAACAACCGCATTTGACTAAATAGCGCAGTTTCATCGATCGCTTGGCTAGGATTTTGGTTAGGCAGCAGGGAGGTAATCGCCTGTTGGGTCGTATCCAAACGTCGCCAGATCCGCACCGCTTCGAGAATAGCTGTCCTTTGGTATTCTAAACCTTGATAAAAACTAGGAATCCGTTCCGTCAAGCTCAGGAGGGCTGGGTCTAGGTAAGCAAGATTGGTAGGCACTGCACTGGCGGCGATCGCTACCGGAGGCTTGACTTCTGGGGGATTCAGTTCTTCTTGATAGGCTTGTTGGTAGGCGGCTAACAACTGCTCTGGATTACTACTCTCTAGGAGGGCTGCTCCCAAATCTGTCGCTGGGGCTGTGTAACCCATAGCAACTTGGCGAATAAATTTCTCTGTATAAATTCCCTTTTCTGTATCCCAAAGATCGCTGGCTCCCCAACCCCGATTGGGCAAATCTGCCATTAAAGCCCGGAGAGTGCTGGCGGCAAAATTGACCTGCTGCTCAAAGGTATTGACTCGATCGAGGGTAATCTGGTTTGCCGGAGAAATTCCTAAGCCTGTTTCTTCTTCGGGCAGGTTAGGGCGCTTCTGGACTGCATAGAGAGCAGCCAGCAGGGGACGGTGAATCCCAGTCCGTTCTGATTCTAGGGTGTAAGAGTAATATCTTTGGTCTGGCGTTAGCATGGCAGCAAGTATAAACAGAATATTAGCAAGGGTTCTCCAGTGACAGAAATTGTACCACAGAGACAGTTATTCCCACCTTGGATTGAGTCTCAGATATCGTTTAGTTTTGTCAACTTATTTTGATCCACTAGCCATCATTTAGTTATTTCCTTCCGCTATTTTCACCTCTGGATTGATTTTCCGACTAGCAATAATTTTATCCATACTTGTTTTGAGTTTAGCCAATTGGGTTTGGGGTAGGGCAATGGAAAACACCATAACTTTATCGCCTATTTGTTCGATCAAACTATTATCGACAATGATTATGCTCTGCCCTTCTAAGACTACTTCGTAGGAATATTCGAGGCGCACAGTTCCGTCGGGTTGGGCTTCAGGATTAGATATAGTAAATTTAGGTTGTTTCCCAAAAGAATTAGTAACTAGTTCCTTGAGAGCCTCTCCTAATTCTGCTTGAGTAGGGGTAACTTCCACTTCCACTTCAAAAATATCTACAAGGATTTGAGCATTCTGAGCCGGGTTCGTCCAAGAAGCTACTATTTCGTTAGACTTGTTAACATTTTGCTTTGTCCATCCTGTGGGAACCTCCAGAGAAAAGAGACCATTGGGATGATTATAGGTTTCTAGCTTGTCAATTTTGACCTCAGCAAGTCCCAAATTAGGGCTAGAATTAAGTAGCGAATTTTGTTGATTAGTTCCTTGAGTTGGAGAAGGGGCGATCGACCCAGATTTGCTAAGAGAATTATTTTGGGAATTAAGAATTGGGGCTGGACTAGCAGAAGTTGTATTTGGAGAACTTGATGTATTATTACTCGGATTATTAGAATTACTTGTATTCTGAGATTCTCCACCACAGCCAGTAATAATGCCGACAAAAATTATCAATAGGCTAGTTTTAATAATAATAAAAGATAATTTCTTGGTTTGTAAATTACTCAATACATTAGTTAGTGAATTATATCTACTAGTTAATAAATGAGCCAATAAATTAGTGGAACTATTCATAAATATCTTATCTAATTAATTTTTGCTTTAGCTTTAATTTTGTTCTTGGGCAGCTTGAGTGATCGTCGCCTCTACTTCTGCCTCAGGCAAGTCTAGAAATGTTGCAATTTCTGCTACAGATAATCCCCGGTTAGACATTCTGAGGATTGCAGCCTTTTCTCGTTGTTTGGCTTCAGCCCTTTCTTCAGCTTTTCCTTCAGCTTTTCCTTCAGCCTCTCCTTCAGCAAAGACTTCTTGATAAAACTTGGTTTCTTTTAAGTTACTGAGGTTCAACATGGCGGCAATCTCCTCTCTGGATTTGTAGGGTAATTTATAGACAATTATAGTTTCTAGTAAATTGATTAGGTTTTTTTTGATAGCTAAATCAAGGATTTCAACTTTGGCTTGTCTAGCTATTTGAGTGGCTAAATCTGGAGCGGTGGCTTCTGGGGCAGTGATTAGTTTGAGTAATTGTACTGATAGAGAGGTGGATTCAGAGGGGGTGAGTTCGTTGATGTAGATGCGGGTGATGTTGGGGAGTTGGAGAAATCCGGTGAAATGGAGAGTATTTATTCGCTCGATTTGGCGATCGGGATAAATAACGACTAGTTGCCAAGGGTGGGGTGGTTTGTATTGGCGGATGTAGAGGAGGAGTTCACTGAAGAGGCGGTCATAGAGTTGTGGGTCTGGTTGAAATTGCACCTCCACGATATAAAAGGGCAGGGCTGGATTCGGCTCAAGGGGTAAAAATAACCCATCCAAGCGTAGGGCTAATTGTTTTAGTTCTTGGGAAGTGAATTGGTATTGACTGGTGGCAGATTCCGGCACACCAAGGAGAGCAAAGAATACAAAAGGTAGTTCTTGAAAAATCGTATAAAACAAACTATCGGTTTTCATAAGTTAATGATAGTACCTGAACACACCTGTCGATTTCGATGGGTAGGTGCGCTTAACTGCCCTAAATAAGTCCTAATTAAACTGGGTTCGATCGCCCTGACTAGCCTTATCAATAGCTTTAGGTTTTCCGTAGTCAGAGATACAAAACCCTCCTAGAAGCAACCCTTACTCTGACAGCAAAGGAGAGATTAAATCTATGACAAATCACTATCCCGTAATTATTATTGGTGGCGGTCAATCGGGGCTATCTATGAGCTACTGCCTCAAGCAAAAGGGTATTGAGCATATTATTTTTGAAAAGCATAAAATTGCCCATTCTTGGCGATCGAAACGTTGGGATTCCTTTTGTTTAGTTACTCCCAATTGGCAATGTCAACTACCGGGCTATGGTTATGGGGGGCGTGATCCCCAAGGCTTTATGCAGAAGGATGAAATTGTTAGATACATCGAAGATTATGCTGCTTTCTTTGCACCTCCTCTCAAGGAAGGAATTACTGTTTTAAGAATTTGTAAAAACCATCAAGCTATTTTTGAAGTGAGTACAGATTTTGGGGAATATACTGCCGATCAAGTGGTTGTGGCGGCGGGTTGTTACCATACTCCCAGAATTCCTAAACTAGCGGAAAGATTGCCCGATCGCCTCCTCCAAATTCACTCCTCAGCCTACAAAAATCCTGAATCTTTGCCCGATCGAGCGGTGCTGATTGTGGGAACAGGGCAGTCTGGCTGTCAAATTGCCGAAGATTTGCACCTTGCTGGGAAACAGGTACATCTCTGCGTTGGTGGTGCGCCTCGATCGCCCCGGCAATACCGAGGGAAAGATGTGGTGGAATGGCTGGATCAGATGGGTTATTATGACCTGTCCATTGATGAACATCCCCAAAAAGAAAAGGCTCGAAGAAATACTAACCATTACGTCACGGGGCGGGATGGCGGACGAGAGATTGATCTCAGGCAATTTGCCCTAGAGGGAATGCAACTCCATGGCAGGCTTAAAAATATCCGGGATGGCAAGCTGGAATTTCAAGACGACCTCAAACAAAATCTAGATGGGGCGGATGCGGTGGCGGAAAATATGAAGAAGGCGATCGACGCATTTATTGCCAAAAACCAAATTGCTGCCCCCACGGAACCACCCTATGAACCGAAATGGCAGCCCCAAGAATTTCAGCCAGAGCTTAACTATGAGCAGGCAAATATCGGCACGGTGATCTGGAGTACGGGTTATGAATCAGATTTTAGTTGGATTGAAGTCCCGGTGTTTGATGGTAAGGGTTATCCGGGACACGATCGAGGTGTAACTGGGGTGACGGGTTTATATTTTCTGGGTCTGCCTTGGTTGTATACATGGGGTTCGGCTCGATTTTCGGGGATTGCCCGGGATGCTAATTATCTGAGCGATCGTATTGCTGCCATTGCTACCAGAAATCTTGCCAACCACATCACCATCGCCGGAGATTGGAGTGTAGTTAATGAATTTCTCCTTGGCTCTTAGGATGGCTTAAAGTATTTACGACTTTAGTCGCTAATGTCAAACAAATATTGGTTTCTCAGGCTTCCTCTAAACAACTGCCCTTAAACAACTTGACTTAAAACTGCTTTCAGCAACTGTCTCAAGACTAACTAAAGACTGACTAAATAGGTATAAAACAAGTCGGAAACAGATCGGAAATAGGTGTACAACGGGTCTACTATAGACTCCCTTAACACAGATTTTCACGATGTTACAAAATTCCGGCAATTCCCTTGATCCCCTACTTAAACCAACATCAGCCACCACCGAGCCTCAACTATTGCGGAATCTTAGCCTTCTAGAAACTTGGGGCTTTGGGTTAACGGGCTTGTTACTCTGGATTGGCGTAGCTCCGGGGACTCAGGAGGAGTTGGGGGCGCAAGCAATGTGGGTGTGGGTTCCGGGGGCGATCGTCGGAGTGTTGGTAAATTTGCAAGTTAGACAGTTGGGGCTGTTGTTGCCCAATATTTCTGGGGGAACTCCCAGTTATGTCACCCATTTATTAAAAGAGTATCCCCGCTTAACTAGCTATGCAGCGATCGGGTATTTCATCAGTTGGGTCGCTGTGCTGCCAATTAATGGCATTATTCTCAGTAATTTAGTCCAAGCCATTCTTGAACCTCTGGGTATTTTTCTGCCCGATGCCGTCTTGCAGATCGGATTTACGGTGTTAGCTTTTATTGTGGCTCTGAGTGGCAGTCATGCCTTGGGAACCCTACATCTAATTTTCATTGTGCCAGCCGTGGGCTTTCTCCTTGCCTTCTGTCTCCAAGGTAGCCAAGCGGTATTTTTCTCTGGGGCAAACCTCGATTTTCTCCCCGGCGATGGTTCGACCTTTTCTTTTCAGGGATGGGCAAAATGGTATCTAAACGGGACTTATGCCTTCTATGCCTGTGAAACGGCGGCGGTTTTCGTTGCCGATAGTAAGCGTCCCCAGGGAACTCTACAAAGTTTATTAGTGGCGGCGGGGTTGCTCCCCTTTGTCTATATTGGTGGTTCTTGGCTATTGTTGCACTTGGTACAAACACCGGGGTTGAGGGATGACACTTTTTTGACTTTGTTCTCGGCAGCGCAAACTTTTTGGGGAAAATATACACCATTTCTGGTGACGTTTTTAGTGGTTTCTAGTAGCCTCCTAACCAGTGCTTCGGCGGTAGCGGTCTGCCCTCGGATTCTCTATCAATTGGCTCAAGATCATCACATCTCTCCGGTCTTGGGGGTGACTTCTCGGCAGGGAGTTTTTACACCGGGTCTGCTGTTGACCTTAGTTTTGAGTTTGGTATGGCTAACCTTTGGCAATGTGAACCGGATCGTGATGATTACGGTGGTGGGTTGGTTGGTATGTTTTATAGTTTTGCATTGGGGTTTGTGGAAAAAGCGTCACCAGTATCCGGGAGTACTATTTCCGTGGTTGTCCTTGGGGTTTTGTGCCATGGAATTGGTGGTGTTAGTGGTGGGGGGGTTGGCTTGGGGACTGCCAGATTTATTAATTGGATTGCTATTGCCGATCGCCGTCCTGCTGATCGATCGACTCCTACAAAACCTGTCTTGGCAACCGCTGAAACCTGAATGGTGGATAAAACATTACGAACTTCGTCGTCAAAAAAGTCTCCAGAGTTTTATTGGTCTGCAAGTTTTGATCCTAACTTTATTTATTGGTGGAGCCACAATTATTAGCTGGTTTAGTAGCACTTTAGTCACCAGAAGCCCTGTTAATAATCAAGCTCATCCAGATTTATTAATTGTGTTAATTTTGGTGCTGTCTTTTATTGGGGTGGCGATCGCCTGCTGGACTATTTTTCCCCAAATTGTTGCTGTAAATACCGCCCGACAACAGGCAGAAAAACTTTCGGCAGACCTGCAACAAACCATCGCTGCTCTGCAACAAACCCAACTACAAATGGTACAACAAGAAAAGATGTCGAGCTTGGGGCAGTTAGTTGCCGGAATTGCCCATGAAATTAATAATCCCATCAACTTTATTTATGGCAATGTTTCCTATGCTCAAACCTACGTTACAGACTTACTAAGTTTCATTGATTTTTATCAACAACAATACCCAGAACCTAATCCAGAAATTGCGGCGGAAGCTGATAGAATCGATCTCGAATTTTTACAAAAAGATATTATCAAACTTCTTAATTCCATGCAGGTAGGAACCGATCGCATCCGGGAGATTGTTTTATCCCTACGAAATTTTTCTCGGACTGATGAATCAGAATGCAAAACTATTGATATTCACAGTGGGATTAATAGTACCTTGATGATCTTGCAACATCGTCTTAAAGCTAATGCGGAGGAACCAGAAATTAAGATAATCAAAGACTACGGAGAATTGCCCCCAGTGGAGTGTTATCCGGGACAGTTGAATCAAGTATTTATGAATATTCTGGCAAATGCGATCGATGCTCTACGAGAATTGGGTTGTGGTGAATCTATGGGGCGTTCTCCCTGTATTACGGTGCGGACTTTACTGACTAATTCAGAATGGGTACAGGTGTCGATCGCTGACAATGGCACGGGGATTCCTGAAGAGATCAAAAGCCGAATTTTTGATCCATTTTTTACAACTAAACCTGTCGGTAAAGGTACAGGGATTGGCATGTCCATTAGCTATCAAATTATTACAGAAAAGCACAAGGGTAAAATTTTCTGTCGATCGACTCCCGGACAGAGTACAGAGTTTACGATCGAAATCCCTCTCCGGCTAACTGCGGCAACTCCCAACTTGGTAGTTATAAATAGTCATAACAATGGTAATGGTAAGGATGAAAATTATTAGGTAACTAGTTAAGGGCATCTTTGAGGACGGTGCGGGCGGCAAGATGATTGCGGGTGGAAGTGAGGATTTCTGATTCTCGTTCGAGGCGAGCGATCGTATCTTGGGTTTCTAGGAGAGATTGCTGTTCTTGGGGAACTCCTTGGAGATTGCTGGCAACCCAGTAGGAAAGCTCTAGGGGCAGAGATGGTAAATCTGTGGGTAGTTCTAGCTTTTGGTCTGCTAATTTTCCTGATAATCTCACAACATCTTGGAGGAGTTGCTTAACTTCCCCGGCTAGTTGGCGCAGGTCTTTACTAGGGGGAGAGTCTTCGATCCATTCCACAAGGGCAGTAAGGTAGGGTTTTTCTCGGATATATTCCAGAATGCGAAATCTCTGCTGTCCGAGGGTAAGGATTTTCATCCGATCGTCTGGAAGGCGCTGAAAATGAATAATCTCGGCACAACAACCCACACTGGCGACTTGGCTTTGCTGAGGATCGTACATCAATACTCCAAAGCGTCGATCGCTCTCTAGGATCGTATTCATCATAATCCGGTAACGAAACTCAAAAATGTGCAGAGGCAAGGGACGACCGGGAAATAAAACCAATTCTGGCAGAGGAAATAGCGGGAGTTCTCTGACGGCGATCGAGGAGGGAGTTACCATGGCTTAGGGTTGACAGCAATACTTTTCTTTACTCTAGCTCTTTTTGCGGATTTTATAAACCTGAATCGAATTCCCAGCTAAAATTCTAGCTAAATTTTTGATTTTTAGTTAAATCTTAACTGCGTCTAGGGATGGCGGGGAGCAACTGGTTGCCTAGCCAACTCAGGAAACTAATTAACTGGAGTAGTTGTTGTAGTTGTTGCCGATATTTCTGGATTTGCTGGTATTGATAGCGGGTTTTGAGGAGGAAGAGGCGCTGCTGTTGGCACTGGAGGATAGTTTTTTGGAGAAACTCTTGGGTTTGTTGGGTGGCGATCGAGATTTCTGTCTCACTAGTTTGCAATACACCCCGCCATTGCCAAAACCACCCCGCCAGCCACAGCAGGATCAAAGACAAGCCAAGATTAAAGCCAATAACTATACCTAGACTCACGATCGAAACCTAAATAACGCCCTTAGAACTAGGGATCAGATGCGCCCGCCGGGGGTCTACTTCCGTAGCCATCCGGATCGCTCGTGCAAAAGCCTTAAAAGTTGCTTCGATGATGTGGTGGGAATTAATCCCGTCTAGTTGGCGGATGTGCAGAGTCATTTGGCTATGGTTGACGATCGCCACAAAAAACTCCCGGACTAGCTGGGTGTCATAGGTACCAACTAAGGGAGTCGGAATTTCTAAGCCATAGCTCAGGTGGGGTCTGCCAGAGAAATCTAGGGTGACTTGAACCAACGCTTCATCGAGGGGAGCAATAAAATGTCCAAAGCGGCTAATGCCTTTACGATCGCCCAGAGCCTGACTCAACGCTTGCCCCAAGGTAATCCCCACATCTTCATTGGTATGATGCCCATCAATGTGTAAATCTCCTTTGGCAGTAATTTCTAGATCGATCAAGCCGTGGGAAGCAAGTTGGTGGAGCATGTGATCCAAAAAAGGTAGCCCCGTATCTACTAAACATTTTCCCGTACCGTCGAGATCGATGGCTACTTGAATATCTGTCTCTCCTGTGGTGCGCTTTACGGTGGCTCTTCTGCTAAGAGTAGGTATTGTTAGGGGTAAATTGCTGGGGCGGGTTTCGTGAATTTGCATGGTTGACTTGGGACGATTTGCAAGGGTTTGTAGACTAATCATACTATTATTGAATAAAGAAAATTATTGAATAGAGAAAACCTGTGTAATTTTCTATGAGCGCGATCGCAATTGATTTCGGGACTAGTAATACTGTGGTGACTCGCTGGAATGAGTTGACCCAACAGACCGAGGTGCTAAATTTTCCCCAGCTATCCCAGACTTTGGGGCAGAATCCCCCCATCATCCCCAGTTTGCTCTACGTGGTGGCAGCCCAAGCAGGAGAAGTAATGGCTGGACAGGCGGTGATCGATCGAGGCTACAATCTCACAACTGATAGCCGATTTTTCCGTAGTTTCAAGCGGGGCATCGGGGCAAATGTCCAAGGATTTCTGCCAGAACTAGATGGAGTTGCCATTACCTTTGAACAGGTGGGGCAGTGGTTTTTGGAGTCAATCATCAGAGCCATGCCCCCGGAATTAACCAACGACCAGACCCTTGAGGAATTAATTCTTACCGTTCCCGTGGATAGTTTTGAAGCCTACCGTTACTGGCTGGCTCAGGTGTGTCAAGCTCTACCCGTGGCTCAGGTGCGGATTATTGATGAACCTACGGCGGCGGCTCTGGGCTATGGAACGAGGGAACAGGAGTTATTGCTAGTGGTGGATTTTGGGGGCGGGACTTTGGATTTATCCTTAATTAAGCTGGAATCCTCAGTGCAGAAACAACCCCTAGGATTTCTTCTCAAATGGGGTAATAAGAACCTTAGTGAAAACTCTCCCCAGCAAAGCCGGATTGCGAAGGTATTGGCAAAGGTGGGGCTGAATTTAGGTGGTACAGATATTGATAGTTGGTTGTTTGATTATTTTGCCCAGAGTCCAGCATCTGAGAATCAACAAATTCCCCAAACGCCCCTCACGACTAGATTGATGGAGAAGCTCAAGATCCAACTTTCTGAGGATCAAGAAGCCACAGAGGTTTATTTTAATGAGCAAACCTTTGACAGTTATGAGTTCCAGCTCGATCGCTCCCAGTTCCAAGAGATTCTCAGGCAGCGGGGATTTTTTGAGCAGCTAGACAATGCCATGACTCAACTTCTCCAACAAGCAAGACGGCGGGGGGTAGAAGTTACAGATATTGAATCGGTACTTCTAGTAGGAGGGACAACCCAGATTCCGGCAGTGCAAGATTGGATTCGTCAATATTTCCCACTGGATAAAATTAAAGCCAATCAACCCCTCACAGCGATCGCCCAAGGAGCCTTACAGGTGGGTAGAGGGATCAAAATTCAAGATTTTCTCTACCATAGCTACGGAATTCGTTACTGGAACCGCCGCCAAAATTGCCACAGTTGGCATCCCCTAATCCATGCGGGGCAACCCTACCCCATGACCATCCCTGTCCCCCTAGTATTAGGCGCTTCGGTGGAAAATCAACCCAGTGTGGAATTAATCATTGGGGAATTGGGGGCAGAAGACCAAGGTACGGAAGTTTATTTTGATGGCGATCGCTTAATCACCAAGAAAACCGCAGGAATCTCGGCGGTGAAACCCCTCAACGAAGCAGCGAAGACCATTGCTCACCTAGACCCCAGAGGCACACCGGGGAGCGATCGTATTAAAGTGGAATTTCAGGTAGACCAGCAGCGCTCTCTGCGGATCACCGTCCAAGACCTCCTCACCGGAGCCACTCTCCTCAACGATATTCCCGTGGTGCAGTTGAGCTAATAAAATCATCTTTAGATTTTTAGTACCCAATTTTCCCAGCCTTTTTACCTTAAAAATTGATTCTATTCTCTATAGGCAGCCGATCATTCTAGTCTATCTGTTGATAATGAGGCGATCGACCAATATCCTAAATTTAGAAAGTTAATAATTCCACTGATTAAGAATAATAAACTGGTTTTGAATTGCATATTCTGCTAACTCTAAATTTGTAATTGCTTTTAGGATGTCTTGGTAACTCATATTTTTAGCTACGTCAGAACCTTGGTAAACTGCAAAAATTCCTGAATGCAATGGATTGATTTGATGTAGTTCCTGAAAATCATCACAGTTACGTGTGAGTAAAACTCGTTTACTCTGTCTAGCAAAATCTAAAACAATGGCATCTGGATGATTCATCAAATCTACTGACTTGACTGTAATAACATCATGACCTGCTGATTGCAGAAGATTAACTAAATACTTTGCTTGAGAATCCTCATCCAGTAACATGCGTAGACTCAAGAGTAACTCCTTTAGCTTGTAATCTATAACGTTCTTCGTCAGCTTCTAATTTCAATAATTCTTGGTGACTTTCGCAGTATTGCATCACTTCGTAGATTGCAGAAATCGGCAAATCCCAGTTTTCCGCAGTTTGCTCTGGAGATAGTTGGTTCGTGAGTGTGTCTTGCCAGACTGTTGAAGCCAGTAATTTATGCCCTTTGACATAAAGTTGTTTCCGCCAAGGATGGGGGCGAGTAACTAGATACTGCCAATTTTCAAAATTCTCGATCAAAGATGTCCCTTGCAGTGATTGAATAACCGCACTAACGAGGGTGAGGCGATCGTTCACAGAAAGTTGATAGGCTTTTTCCTTGAGTTCCTGTAATGACATATAAAAAATTTCTAAAAACTTCCCAACAAAGACCCTTAATCTCTATCTTAGTATAATCTCTAGAGTATTCTTCATCTCTAAAATTGACATAATGCCTTTAGCTTAGGTTTTATTCTAGGTTAATGCTAAAGTAACCAAGAGTTAACTGAGGAAAATTATTTATGCACCGGATCGCTTCTATTCCGGGTGGTTGGAACCCCAATATTGATGGGGTAATTTTGATTAATCAAGACCCTGCACCCCTAGTCATCATCACCGCCGCCGATACTGAAATTCAGACGATCGCCGCCGCCACTTTTCCTGAAGATTTCCCCGAACTCCGGGTGGTGAGTCTCCTCCAACTCCAACAACAACTCACCATTGATACCTACGCCACAGAGGTATTAAGCCAAGCCAAAGTAGTTATCCTCCGGCTGTTGGGGGGAGTTTCCTACTGGGCTTACGGATTGGAAGTATTGGAGGAGACAGCGAGAAAGTATGGGGTGAAGTTGTTGATTATGCCGGGGTGCGATCGACCAGACCCAAATTTAATCAGCCATTCCACCGTAGATTTAGCACTGGTTAACCAAGTGTGGCGTTATTTCATCGAAGGCGGGATTACTAATTATCGCCATTGTTTAGAGTTTGTAGCGGCGACTCTGTTGGATTATGACTATCAACCACCCCCACCCCAGATTGTGCCTCGTGTGGGCGTGTACGAGATTTCTGCTATGCCAAAGGAGAGTGGAACCCCTACAGGAAAAAGTAAGGGAAGAGTGGGGATTTTGTTTTATCGAGCGCACTATTTGGCGGGAAATACAGGGGTGATTGAGGCGTTGGGGCAATGCTTACAAGCACGAGATTTAGAAGTAGTTCCGGTATTTGTTTCTTCCTTGCGAGATACCAGTATTCAAGCAGAATTAATCAACTATTTGACTGGGGTAGATTTAATTATTAATACTACTAGTTTTACTATTGGCAAAAAAGAAAATGATACTGAGAATCCTTTAATTAATTTAGGTGTCCCCATCCTCCAAGCTATTTTCAGTAGCGGCACGTTAGAAGACTGGGAAAGTGGCTCCCAAGGACTATCTCCAAGGGATATGGCGATGAATATTGCTCTGCCAGAAATGGATGGAAAAATTATTACTAGGGCAATTTCTTTTAAGGCAGTACAAACTAGAAATGAACGATTACAAACCGATGTTGTTACCTATCAAGGAGTGGTCGATCGCCTAGATTTTGTAGCAGATCTCACCCAGAATTGGCTAAGGCTAAAACATACCCCGCCCCAAGAACGGAGAATTGCCGTAATCCTTGCAAATTATCCCAACAAAGATGGTCGAATTGCCAACGGTGTGGGCTTAGATACTCCTGCTAGTTGTGTGGAAATCCTCAAGGCTCTACAAGAAGCTGGTTATAATTTAGATACAATTCCTAGCACTGGTAATGAATTAATTGAGTTGTTAACCACTGGGGTGACTAATGATTCTGAAGCAAGGGGATTAAGAGCAGTTAATCAGTCTTTATCTTTAAATGATTATCAAGCATATTTTGCAAATTTATCGCCAATTACTCAACAGGAAATATCTCAACGCTGGGGTGAACCCCAAACTAATCATGTAGATAGTATTGACAAATCTGTGATCCCGATCGCCGGACAAAAACTAGGGAATATTTTCCTCGGCATTCAACCCAGCCGGGGCTACGATTTGGAGCCTAGTCTCAATTACCACGCCCCTGATCTAGTCCCTACCCATGACTATTTAGCTTTCTATTATTGGCTCCGGGAAGTGTTTCAAGCTCAGGCGATTATTCATGTGGGGAAACATGGCAATCTCGAATGGCTACCGGGAAAAAGTATTGCTTTATCTCATAAATGTTATCCAGAAATTGCCCTCGGAGCGCTGCCCCATTTCTATCCATTTATTGTTAACGATCCGGGAGAAGGTTCCCAAGCCAAGCGGCGGACTCAGGCTGTGATTATTGATCATTTAACTCCTCCTTTGACTAGGGCAGAATTGTATGGCAATTTATTAGCTTTAGAAGGCTTAATTGATGAGTATTATACGGCAGAAAGTTTAGACCCCAGTCGGTTAAATCTGATCAGCGATCGCATCACCGCCCTCATTAAAGAAAATAATCTAGATCAAGATTTAGATATTCCTGAAGAAGTCCTCAAAAAATCTCAGAAAACTCTCCGCCAATCTCAATATTTTACTGATATTCTAAATCGTACAGATAACTATCTTTGTGAATTAAAAGAAGCCCAAATTCGGGATGGCTTACACATTTTTGGGCAGTGTCCAGAGGGGAGATTATTACGAGATTTAGTTGTGGCGATCGCTCGTCATCCCTCTCCTGCTCACCAAGGAATTACCCGTGCCTTAGCTTTGGATTTTGGTTTGGATTTTGATCCTTTAACTGCGGTAGCTACGGAGAAGTTTTGGGGGAAGGAGGTAGAGAAGGTAAAGGAGGTAGAGGAGGTAAAGAAGGTAAAGAATTTTAGTTTAGAAAGCTCATCAAGTTTTATCTCGCCCAACTATATTTCTGAGTTGCCAGAGTTCTTAGAATTAAATGCCTGTCGTCATCATGGGGATGTGGTGGAGTTCTTGGAAATACAAGCAGGAAAATTAGTTGAAGCTCTCCTTGAAGATGCACCGCAAGTGATTAATTATCAACAGGAATTGGGCAGAATTAATACGGTCAAGGAATTAACGTGGATTGCTGATTATTTGCTGCCGAACTTAACTAAAACTTCCCAAGAAATTACTCATCTTCTGCAAGGGCTGGATGGTAAACATATTCCCAGTGGGGTGGCGGGAGCGCCTACTAGAGGGAAACCAGAGACCTTACCTACGGGGCGAAATTTTTACTCTGTGGATATCCGAGCTTTGCCTACGGAAACGGCTTGGTCGATCGGGCGGAAAGCGGCTGCCCTAGTCATTGAACGCTACACCCAAGAACAGGGGGAATATCCCCAAACCCTTGCCCTCTCGGTGTGGGGGACGGCAACTATGCGGACTGGAGGGGATGACATTGCCCAAGCCCTTGCCCTGTTGGGAGTGCAGCCAGTGTGGGATGGGGTTTCCCGGCGGGTGGTAGATTTCGAGATTCTGCCTTTGTCAATCCTCGATCGACCACGGGTAGATGTAACTTTGCGGATTTCTGGTTTCTTTCGGGATGCCTTTCCCAATTTGATTGATTTATTTGATCAGGCGGTGGTGGCGGTGTCCCAACTAGAGGAACCAGAGGAGATGAATCCCTTGGCAGCGAAGGTATACAAGGAAAGTGAGTTTTGGCAGAAGCAGGGTTTGGAACTGGAAGAGGCAAAACGTCGATCGCAGTACCGAGTTTTTGGCTCGAAACCGGGGGCTTACGGGGCGGGTTTACAGGGATTGATGGCAGCCCAGAACTGGTCAGGGGATGAGGATTTAGCTAAGGCGTTCCTGAATTGGAGTAGCTATGCCTACACGGGGCAGATTCAGGGAGAGAATGTCCCAGAGAGCCTCCAACAGAGATTGCAATCGACCCAGATCGTGTTGCATAACCAAGATAACCGGGAGCATGATTTATTAGATTCCGATGATTATTATCAGTTTCAAGGAGGCTTGACGGCGGCGGTGCGGAGCTTGACTGGAAAAAATCCCCAGACTTATTTTGGTGATAATTCCCTGATTGAAAATCCTAAGGTGCGATCGCTACGAGAAGAAATTACCAGAGTTTATCGATCGAGGGTGGTGAATCCCAAATGGATTGCGGGAGTGATGCGCCACGGCTATAAGGGAGCCTTTGAAATGGCAGCGACGATGGATTTTCTATTTGCCTACGATGCCACCGCCCACTGTGTTTCCGACCATATGTACCAAGGAGTTGCCGAGGCTTATATTTTCGATCCCCAAGTGCAGGAATTTGTCCAGACTAATAATCCATGGGCTTTGCGAGATATGGCAGAAAGATTGCTAGAAGCCAAGCAACGGGGTTTGTGGCAGGAAGTCAGCACCGAGACAGTGGATAAATTACGGGCGATCGTCCATCAATCGGAGGGAGCGATCGAGGCGAGGTAATTCCGGTCAAAGAATTGCAGCAATTCCAAATTCAGATTTTGACATCAGATTTTGACAAAGATGATTAATATCACCTGCTTATCTAGAATTAGGGGATGATTTTTTGGTCGATCGGCAAATTCCCTCTATTTTAGTAGCAATTTATACACTATAATTTCCTAGCGATTTTACGCTGGCTGAAACTCTGAAAGTTATCGAGATTTGCTAGTTAATATTCAGTAGTTGCCTTGATCGTTGCCGTAATTTCTGCAAAACACCCAAATCAAATAAACCTAAACTAAACACTTAGATTATTTAGATCAACACTTAAGCGCTCAAGTAATTATTTTTTTATGCTAAATTCCCTAAACATTGAACAAGATATGGCACAACCCAGCAACTCTAAGCAATTAGAGCAGTTAGAGCAGTCTGGAAAGGTTATTCAAGTAAAGCCATCGACCCCAAATTTACCTTTCACCTCTCGCCGGGGAACCTTCTCGATCGCCACAGATCTCCGTCCTCAAGTTGAGCAGCACAAGTATGCGATCGCCACTGCCGAAAATTTTCATTTGAGTAATACTGGCAAGATCGCCCTAGAACAACTCCAAAAATGTTGGGATTCCCTTGAATACGACCCTTTCTATGGAGAGAAACATCCCTCCTGTCAGAGACGGCGACGCTACACTGAGTTTGACTTCAATCCCAAGGCAGGAACCTTGAAGCCTAGGCAGCGAGTACCCTACATCCAAAGCAAAGAAATGAACTCCTACGCTGGGGGCAAGGTTCGACATTTTGGAGCTTTGCAGACAGACACCTATGAAAATCCTTTATTTCAAGATTTAGTAGAATACAATTTCAGTTTATTTCCCCTAGAGGAGCTGTGGCTCGATCGATCGTGGATTTGCCAAGTCCACATTATGCGAATTGTTGTCGGGGCGGGGCAGACTACGGCGATTACTCCAGAGGGGATTCATTCTGATGGCTATCCCTTTGCGGGGCTACACCTGCTCGATCGCGTGGATGTTGTGGGTGGTGAAACGACAATTTATCAACTTGATGAAACTCCCCTTGCTAAAATCACTTTTACCCAGCCCCTTGACTCCCTATGGCTAGAAGACCGACACTTGAAGCACAGCGTTACTGATATCGCCTGTAGTCATGAAAAGGGTTCTGAAAAAGAGTCTAGAAAAGAGTCTGAAAAAGAGGAAGCGGGTTATCGAGACCTTTTAGCTATATCATTTTCTTTACCCGACTCAATCTATAGTAAAAAAATCTAACCCCAAATTTATCTCGAAAATTTCCCAAAATCTAATCCTAAAATCTAATCCCAGAATCTAGCCCCAAAATCTAGTCCGTGAGTCTAGAACTACCACCGCATCTATCAGTGAGCAACTATGGCTGCTATTTTGACCCTATTAACTGACTTTGGCTTGCAAGATGCCTATGTGGGGGTGTTGAAAGGGACGATCGCCAAAATTAATCCCCAAATTCAGGTGATTGACCTCAGCCACTATATCCCTCCCCAAAATATCCGAGCAGCTAGTTTTTGTCTTGCCAACGCATTTCCCTACTTTCCCCCAAATACCGTACATCTGGCCGTGGTGGATCCGGGGGTGGGTAGCTCCCGCAAATCGGTGGCGATCAAGTTTGAGCAAGGTTATGTTGTTGCTCCAGATAATGGTTTGTGTAGCCAATTGATGCAAGAGCATAAAGCTCTGGGGGCAGTGAATCTAACTAATTTCAAGTATTGGCTCACCCCCAGCCCTAGTAAGACTTTTCACGGACGGGATATTTTTGCTCCGGTGGCGGCTTATTTGGCAGGCGGATTGGCGATGCAGGAGTTGGGAGAGGCGATCGCCCTCGAATCTTTGGTGGTGCTACCAGCCCTTGACGTAGTGCCGACTCCCACAGGCTTGTTGGGCAGAATCCAATATATTGATCACTTTGGGAATTTAATTACAAATATTTCTAGCGATCGAGTGGCAGGGAAGATTTGGTATCTCAAGGTCGGGGGCAAAAGAATTAGTTATCGTCATACCTATGGTGGAGTTCCCGTGGGACAGTCGATCGCGCTCATTGGCAGTCATGGCTACATTGAAATTGCCACAAATCAAGGTAATGCTTCCCAAGAACTCGAATGCACCTGGGGTGATCCCGTAGAAGTTACCCTAGTTTAAGCCTAGGCTATTACCAAAATTTTTGAGGGAACCGGACTAGAAAAAAGAAGGGTCTGGGTTAAATAGTCTAGACCACCGGACTCCTTCCTCTGGGGTATTTGTCCACCGCAACATACAGTGGGCTGGCTGACCTAAATAGGCGTGGGGTTTCCGTTCTTCGGAGCTATTCCAGTAAATGGCTTTTCTTGTAGCGATCGTGGCGAGGGAGATCGCCTGCTCTAGAGGACAGATTTTCCACTTCACCAAATTTCTTACCCCCGTCAATAGCGGTAGGGTTGTGCCGACCAAAGTCCCATCAGGAAGGCGGGCTGTCCCCTGTTTGACCTCCATTTTTTGTTGACCCCAAGGATAAACCCCATCCTCCATACCCAAAGGTGCCAGGGCATCACTAACCAGAAATACCCCGTCTTCGTAGTCACTAGCAGCGAGGAGGAGCTTAATCATCAAGGGAGCTACGTGTTCCCCATCGGCAATCAGACCACAGTAAATCTTGGGGTTAGTAATTGCAGAGGTCAAAAGTCCGGGTTGACGGTGATGGAGAGGAGACATGGCATTGAAGGCATGGGTAACAAGACTGGCTCCCTGCCGCCAAGCTAGGTTTGCTTCTTCGGCAGTGGCAAGAGAATGTCCAAGACTAACCTTGATTCCCATCGATCGCAGGTAGGGAATAATCGCCCCGGTAGTATCTAACTCTGGAGCGAGGGTAATCACTTGGACAATATCTTGATAGTTACCTAGTACCCGCTTGACTTGCTCGATCGTTAGAGGTAGTAGATATTTTTGGGGATGAGCACCCCGTTTATCTGGATTTAGAAAGGGTCCTTCTAGATGTATACCCAAAATCTTGGCTGTATTGGTTTCTTGCTTTTGGAGATTACGGACTTCAGTAAATACTTCTAGGGCTTGATGAATTTTTTGGATGGAGGTAGTGACGATCGTCGGCAGAAAAGCATCTACCCCTTGATTCCATAAAAGTTGACAAATTTCTTTGATCTTATCTATGTCTTGCTTCTGGACATCTGTAAAGGGTAGCCCTAAGGCTCCGTTAATCTGTAAATCTACCCCTCCCAAAGAAATCCAAGAGCTATATACATCAATGCTTCTAGAGTCTAAACCCCGGACTTTACTCATGGGAGAAATTCGGGTAATCAAGCCAGTGGCGTTAACTACTACTCTCTGTAGTCCTTTGTATCCGGGAAGTCTGGCATTAATAATATCTAGGGGATAGTTTAAGTTATCTGTCTGCATTTATCTAAGTTTTTGAGACCACGATCGGTAGTATGGCGGATTAGTGTAACGGATTTTTGATAAGTACTCATTGTATAGGACTTTTGGCAACAGAGAAACAGTATAGATGACCTTTAATATTTTCCCTACTCATAGGATACAATTTCAAGAACAGTGATCTGTGATAAATCTCAATAAATTCAAATTAATATAAGTCAATAATTAAAATTAAGTAAATTCAAGTTAACTCTATTTAATTAAGTAAATGTCATCTATGAATACTAATGTGACTAATGTGACGACAGAGGTGGCTGACTCCCCTCAAATCCTAGCTCCTAGCTTTAGAATTCCTTTGGTTTTAATTATTAGCTCGATTCCCGTAGTTTTATATCAAAAATGGCTGGGACTAGCGATCGCCCTATTTGGGGGATTTCTGCTTTTTCAAGCCCTAACTCTGCGCCTCCACTTCACCGCCCAAGCCCTCGATATTTACCGAGCCATGAACAAAAATCAGACTCTAATTCGGAGCTTTCCGTACCAAGATTGGCTAAATTGGGAAATCTACAGTCCCGTGTTTCCTGTTCTGTTTTATTTTCGTGAGGTCAAGAGTATTCATTTTCTGCCCATACTGTTCAATTTCCAAGAACTCCAGTCTTGCCTAGAAACCCACTTTCCCAAAGCAACTAAAGCTCAAGCTGAATAACCTAAAAACAAAAGGAGAACCAGATAATCCTAGTCCTCCTCAGTTGTTAGATATTCGGTATTTATCGAGTATCAATTCTAGCCTTCGACAACAATTTTGCCTACCATGCCAGCACCACGATGAGGCTGACAGAAATAGGTGTAAGTTCCCGCAGGAGCATCGCTAGGAATTGTGGATTCGTAAGATTCACCAGCAGTGAACATCAACTTGGACTTAGATAGCTTGGTCGCCAAGGCAGCATCGCCACCGGGAACAGCACTGGTATCAAAAACTGCATTATGAGGACCAACCTTGTTCATTTCCCATTTCACAGTGTCACCGGGTTTGACAGTCAAAGTAGGGGGAACAAACTGGAGTTGTCCATTATCAGCACCCATTTTTACTGTGTAGGTTTCTGCTGCCGCCGGAGCCACAGAAAAGATGAAACTGGAGGTAATTACAAGGAGGGTAGATAGGATCATTCCTACCAAGCGAGGCAAAGTTATGGTGATTTTCATTTTTTACTTGAGGTGTTGAAAGTATCTTAAGCTAATGTTTACATTTTACCCGATCGAGGCAGTGTTTATGCTGAGTTTGGGTCTGAGCTAAAGTTTTTTTGGCTTTACTGACACAAATTTATTTCCAGTCTTTCCTCGCCAGAATTGGCAGTCCCCTAGCTGAGATTGACTGAGGGATCAGATAATTTTTAACTATTTTTCTCTACACAAAAATTAACAAACTAATAGTAAAACACTTAAATTGTATAAACTTATATATTGAATTTATCATTTTTAATACCAGATATTAAGTATAGTGTGCTACAGTTATAGGGTAAGATATAGACAAAGAACTAGGGTACTAATACTAAGTAAATTAATGCTGGGATCAATGGCTTAAAATTGCCTCTCTCTCTACTTTGATCACTAGTTAAAACGTGCTAGGTGATTATGACATGATCAATAGAAAAACTGCCTTTTCTGCAAATACTCGTTACATTCCCTGTGACCAAGAGTGTATCCGTAAACCGGGACTAATTCAGCCCTATGGGATGCTGCTAGTAGTCAATAAGCAAGATTTTACTATTCTTCAAGTTAGTGAGAACACTCAAGAATTTATATTTATTTCTCCAGAGGAATTACTTAATCAAAACCTTGATTTTATCTTAGATGCTCAACAAATTAAAAACCTAAAGCAATCACTAGTTTTAGAGGATTTAGATAGTATAAACCCCCTGCGACTAGTTATTAAGGTAAATCAACAGACTCTCATATTTGATAGCATTATTCACGCTTCCGAAGAGTTATTGCTATTAGAGATTGAACCTGTGGTACATCAGGAACAGGTATCTTTTTTAGAGTTTTACCATTTGGTGCGTTCTTCCGTACTCAAGCTCCAAGGAGCAACGGGATTTAAGGAACTGTGTGATTTTTTGACCCAAGAAGTACGGCGGATTTCTGGGTTCGATCGAGTCATGGTCTACCAGTTTGATCACCTCAAGAATGGCTCTGTGATTGCCGAAGATAAACAACCAGATTTGGAACCCTACCTAGGTTTGCACTATCCAGCCACAGATATTCCGGCTCAGGCTCGGGAACTCTATAAATCCAACTGGACAAGGTTAATTGCCGATGTAGCCTATGAGCCTGTGGAGATCATTCCCCAGCAAAATCCCCTGACCCAAGAACCTTTAGATATGAGTCAGGCGATCCTCCGAGCGGTTTCCCCCATTCACATCGAATACCTCCAAAATATGGGAGTTAGAGCGACCCTCTGTATTTCCCTAATGCAGCACGGCAAACTCTGGGGCTTGATTGCCTGCCACCATTACAGTCATCGCTACATTCCCTACAATATCCGCAAAGCCTGTGAATTTTTGGGGCAGGTAATGTCGGTGGAACTGATTTATAAAGAACAACAGGAAAAGAGCTTTTTCTATAAAGATAAACTGCGGACGGTACTAGATAATCTCCTAGAAATCAATCCCCAAGAACATAACTTTGCCAAAAGCCTCATCAAAGATCAACAGGTACTCCTCGACCTTGTGAAAGCAACAGGAGCGGTGGTCTCCCTAGGGAATAATTTTTTGATTTTGGGACAAACTCCCCCCCAAGAATTTATTTATGCTTTGATGGGCTGGCTCGAAGCTAATTATCAAGATGAGATTTTTTATACCAACCACTTAGCAAAACTTTATCCAGAAGCTCTAGACTTCAAAGACCAAGTGAGCGGGGTTTTAGCTATTTCCATTGCCCGGAGCCAGAAGAGTTATCAGGTGATCTGGTTTCGCCCAGAGGTGGTGCAGACGGTGAACTGGGCGGGAAATCCCCATGAGTCCCTAGAGGTGGATTCCTTCAATCATCAGCGTCTTAGCCCCCGACGTTCCTTTGCTCTTTGGAAAGAAACAGTGAAATTTCAATCCCTGCCTTGGGAGTCGGGGGAAATTGAGGCGGCGTTGGAATTGCGGAGTGCGTTGATGTTGGCAGCATTGGAATCTTCCCAGTATCAGTTGCGTCAGAGTCAGGAATTAGCTCAGGTGACCCTGCAATCGATCGCTGACGGGGTAATCACGGTCGATCGCCTCGGTTATGTCCAATCTTGCAATCCGGTGGCAGAACAAATTACTGGCTGGAGTGAGGCTGAGGCTAGGGGACGGCAACTCTCCGAAGTATTTCATCTAATTAATACTAATCTCAATGCTTTAAACTCTAACTCAGAGGAGATTCAAAACCCTGCCCAAAAAGCTCTCCAAGAAGGATGTATTGTGAGTTTGGCAAATTATGCAGTGTTGGTCGATCGTACCCAACAAGAATGGATTATTAGTCACTCTGCTGCTCCCATCCGCAATCGCAACGGCGAGATCATCGGAGCTGTGTTGGTATTTCGGGACGTGACCGAAGAACGCAAACTCGCAGGGCAACTATCTTGGCAAGCCACCCATGACAACCTCACCGGGTTAGTAAATCGCCGGGAGTTTGAAAGCCGTTTGGAAAAAGAAATTGCCCTCGCCAAATCCTCTGGTCTAGAGTCTGCCCTCTGTTACCTAGACCTAGATCAGTTCAAAATCGTTAATGATACCTGTGGACATCTAGCGGGGGATGAACTCCTCAGACAAGTCAGCAATTTATTAGATCATCGTCTTCGCCAAACCGATACCCTCGCTCGCTTAGGGGGAGATGAATTTGGGATTTTGTTGCACCAGTCTTCCCCTGCCGCTGCCCACCGGGTTGCCACATCTCTCCAGCAGCAGCTCCAAAAATTTCGGTTTATTTGGGAAGATAAAACCTTTCAAATCGGGGTGAGTATTGGCTTAGTGACGATTAATGCCGACACCCAAGATTTAACTAGTGCCTTGAGTGCGGTGGATGCGGCTTGTTATGCTGCCAAAAACCAAGGAAGAAATCGGATCCACATCTACCAAGCTGATGATCAGGAGCTAATTAAACAACGGGGCGAAATGCGGTGGGCGGTGCAAATTCCCCAAGCCCTAGCAGAGGATCGTTTCTGTCTGTATTACCAGACTATTATCCCGGTGAACTATATTGCCCTTGGGGGTAATCTCAGCGATTTTCATAAAAATACGGCTGGGGAGTTTAACCGGATATCTGCTGATGATCATGGGGAAATTCTCCTCCGATTGCGGGATACTTCAGGGCAGTTAATTGCGCCTACTAGCTTTATCTCGGCGGCGGAACGTTATGACCTGATGAGCCAGATCGATCGCTGGGTGATTCGGAAAGTATTTAGCCATCTCCAAGAGCAGGAAACTCTCAAAAATTCTCTCAGAAATCCCCTCAGAAATCCTCTCAGGAATTATGGGCAGCATCCTCCCCACAATCATCCCTCTCTTTATGCGATTAACCTTTCGGGAGCCAGTATCAATGATGAGCAATTTGTCGATTTTCTTCATGAGCAGTTGGAACTCTACCAAGTCTCCCCTCAGTTAATTTGTTTTGAAATCACCGAAACCCTAGCGATCACAAACCTGAAGACCGCCATGAACCTGATCCATTCCCTTAAGGCTCTGGGCTGCTCCTTTGCCCTCGATGATTTTGGCAGTGGCATGTCTTCTTTTACCTACCTAAAAAATTTACCCGTGGATTACCTCAAAATTGACGGGGCGTTTGTGCGGGAGATTGGGGAAGATGCGATCGCCTACGAGATTGTGGAAGCAATTCATCGGGTGGGTAAGGTGATGGGGATGAAAACCATTGCTGAATTTGTGGAAAATCCCCTCATCTTCAAAAAGTTACAGCAAATTGGCGTTGACTATGCCCAAGGCTATGCGATCGGCAAGCCCCGTCCCTTTATCCTGTAAGTTAGCTATTTTTTAAGATCGTTACTTTTAAGATCATTACTTTTAAAATCATCAATAACTATCGAGGTAATTCATTGAGGATCACCGCCATTAAGTAGAGACTTGCCCCTAGGAGTCATAAGTAGAACTAATCTAATCTCAGATTAAAAATTTCATTCCTAATCCTGCTAGGATTGTCAATCCTTTTACCTTAGTATCAGAAATGAAGCAAAGGGAATAGCTTTAATTCCTGAATCTAGCTAAGAATTAGAGACTATAACCTTTTGCAGGAAAATATTTAAAACAGTCGTTTGCATAAATTACAGAGGACACTACTCATGGCAAGTTACAAAGTTACATTAATCAACGAGGCTGAAGGTTTAAACACTACGATCGAAGTTCCCGATGATGAATACATTCTAGATGCGGCTGAAGAGCAAGGCATTGACCTCCCCTACTCCTGTCGGGCTGGAGCTTGTTCTACCTGTGCTGGCAAAATCACTGCGGGAACCGTTGACCAATCTGACCAATCTTTCTTGGATGATGACCAAATCGAAAAAGGCTTTGTCCTTACCTGTGTCGCTTATCCTAAGTCTGATGTTACGATCCTTACTCATCAAGAAGAAGAACTGTACTAAATCCAAGTTAGTTCGAGCTACAGCCTGAAGCTATATAAGCAGCTCCGTCTAGATATTAACTTCTGGCGGAGTTTTTACTTAGAGAATGTCTAAAAAGTCTCCAGCAACTTACAGCACTTTTCTGGTTTGTGGATGACAGGCAAGGGGCTTAAGCCTCTTGTTATATGGGGAAAGTGTGTCTTCATCTAGCTGAAAAACGCTGTAAAAGCGACTAAAGTCGTGACTACACTCCAAGGTTATAATTGATTGTCTGATGGAGTCTTATAAGGTTTAGTTAAAGTTTGGTAATTTTAGTAATTTTTGTAATTATTTGGTTATGACTAGTTCTGCTGCCCCCCTCAAAAAATTTTTAGTACTGGGTTCTCCTGTGCATTTACTTGATGACTACACTGGTTGGCTGGTGGACAGGATGCAAAAAAGACAAGGGGTGCAGGTGGTGACGCTGAATGCCGAGATGGCTTTGCAGGCAGAACAGGTTCCAGAGTTGGGAGAGATTATTCACGGGGCAGAGTTGGTGATTCCTGATGGGGCGGGGGTGGTGTTGTATCTGCGGTTGAAGGGGGAGCGATCGCAGCGCTGTCCGGGGATTGAACTTGCAGCTTCTCTCCTTGAAAAAGCCGGGGAACTGGGGAAAGAATATCCCGTGGTCTTCTATGGCGGGGCGGTGGGAGTGGCAGCAACAGCCGCAGCAAAATGGCAGGAAAAATATCCGGGCTTGGCGATCGCCGCCATCCAGCATGGCTTTCTCACCCCTGAAGATACCCCCAATTTTCTGGAAGAGTTAGCCCTGATTCAGCCAAAAATTGTCCTTGTGGGTTTAGGAGTTCCTCGCCAAGAGCTATGGATTGCTAAGTATCGTCATCTTTGTCCCCACGCAATTTGGATCGGAGTCGGGGGCAGCTTTGATATTTGGGCAGGAGTCAAAACCCGTGCGCCGTCTTGGTTACGGGAGAATAATCTGGAGTGGTTGTATCGTCTCTATCAAGAGCCTTGGCGGTGGAAAAGAATGTTAGCCCTGCCCAAATTTGCCCTCCGAGCCTTAATTAGTAAAAATTAGTCAATCATGGGTAAAATTAACAGCATCCAGAAATTTAATCCCCGAAATTACCGACGTGCAATCAGCTAAAATTCTTCCCTACTCTTCTGCACCCCTCACAAAAGCTGCCCCCACTCCGGCTCAGGTAATGATTAGCCTAGAGGGTGTGAGCAAGGTTTATGCGAATGGGCATCGCTGTTTGACTGATATTAATTTACGGATTAATAAAGGGGAATTTCTATTTATTACGGGAGCTTCGGGGGCGGGGAAATCAACCTTACTGAAGTTGCTCTATGGGGCAGAAAGACCTTCGGCGGGGCAGGTGTTGGTGGAGCAGCATTCCGTGGGCAAACTCCGGGGCGATCGACTAGCCAGATTACGGCGCAGAATTGGCATAGTTTTTCAAGATTACAAGCTGATTGAGAACCGTACTGTAGGGGAAAATGTCGCTTTTGTTCTCTGGGCTCAGGGCTATGCTCCCCAAGAAATCCGCCGCCGATTAATTCCGACTCTAAATCTCGTAGGTTTGGCAGATAAGGTCGATCGATATCCGAAGCACCTATCGGGGGGAGAGCAACAACGGGTCAGCCTTGCCAGAGCGATTATCAGCACTCCGTCGGTAATTTTGGCCGATGAACCCACAGGAAATTTGGATGTAGAAAATTCTCGGCAAATCCTCCGTTTGTTAGAAAAAATGCAGAGTCTTGGGGCAACTATTATTGTTACTACCCATGATCAAAACCTGATTAGAATGGGGGAAATTGGTGGGCAGAGATTAAATCAATTGCCAGTGATGGAACTCTACGATGGGAAGTTATTTTGGGTGAAAAAATAGTCAGGAATAGGACACGGATTAAGACACGGATTCTGGACACGGATTAGACGGATTTCGCTGATTTCGCTGATTTTAATCTATTCCAATCAAAAAAATCTGTGCAATCTGTGCAATCCGCTTAATCCGTGTTCAAGTGTTTATGTGCGGATTAATCTCTTAAATTCTAAACTTTTACTTCCAAAATTAATCAATAGTCCGATTTCGAGTTTATAGACTTTCAGATAGTTTAGGGCTTGGGCAAAGTGTGCGGGTTCTAGTTCGCTCTTGGCTTTGAGTTCGACTAATATTTTTTCTTCCACAACAAAATCAGCCCGGCGTGTCCCGATCGGCTCTGGTAGGTTTTTGTAATAGATATGTTGTTCAATTTCCCTAGCAAAAGTTAAGCCTGCCTGATGAAATTCGTAGGCTAAAGCACGTTGATAGATTACTTCTTGGAAACCGTTACCAAGAAATTTATGGACTTCAAAGGATGCGCCGATGATCTTTTGGGTGATGTCTTGGTGTTTTAAGTCCATGTGTTTGTATGCGGATTAAATAAAAAGGCAGAATCACGGATTAGATGGGATTACGCTGATTTCACTGATTTTAATCTATTCAATCTCTAAAAAATCCGTGCAATCTATACAATCCCCTTAAGCCGTGTTCTATTCCGTGTTCCCTCTGATTATTTGCATCTCTTCATCGGTCAATCCATAGAGCCGGGCTACTATTTCATCTATTTGTTGTTCCCAGTGGGTGACGTTTTGACCTTTGGCATCAAGGCATTTCTGGACAAGGGTTTCTATTGCTTTTTGTTCTGCTTCGGTGGCGGTGGGAAGAGGGCATCTTTTAGCTTTTCAACCTTAGCGATCGCCTCTCCAACCTCTCCTGAATAAGTCTGGGTAATACGTGAATGGCTGAGGGGATTCATGATGATACTACGGTAGATATCGATATCAAAGGCTAAGAATTCATTAACGTATAAAGTACCATCGTTTTTCTTAGCTTTTCTGACTTCTTTCCAAAAATCATCGCTTGATAGTTTTTTGACTTCTTCTTTATAAATAACTTTTATGCTTTTTGCATTACAAAACTCTTTAAGAATAACTTCAAAGGCGATACGTAGATAGACAGCCGCTATTCTTGGTTCGTGGTGAATGTTGAGATAATCCTTAGCTTTTTCTAAATAATCTTTGTCCTGTTTCCAGATGGGGATTTCCGCAATTACCTTTTCATTACCATCATCATCTTTAATTTTCAGTTCGCCACGATAGAGTTCTTTATATATCCATTTGTTGCCATCTAGCCTTTGTTTAAGAATTTCATACCATTCACGATCGTAGGTCATTAAGAAAATTTGGTAATCAGAAAATTTTTCTTTGATAATGTCTATTAATGGTAAACGGTTAGACATATCTAAGCCAATGAAGATATCATCTAGGACTAATAGTTTTAGTTTTGGTTTGGGGGCAATTAATAAGGAACTTAGATAAATACTAATAGCGATTGCTGTGAGTTTTGCTTCGTTAAGAAAGTGGTGAGGGCTATCAACTGGTTCGTTAAGTAGTTCAACATTTAAGAAAATTTCTTTGTCTTTAATACTATTTTCTTTGTTTTCTGGATTGTATTTGGCATCATAGTTAAAATTGACACCTTGAAAATCAAAGGATATTTTAACTGCATGACTAAAGTAACTCATGAGGCTACTAATTTCATTTTGTAATTCATTTAGTTTTGATTGCAGTCCACTATTAAATAAATTAGCTGATTGTTGAAATTGAGGAATTTGACGAGTGTTGCTAGGGCGTTTGGGGACTGTATCTACTAGGTCTTGCCATTGTTGGGAGAAGGTTTTGGTAGGGGTGATATCGTTAATACATTGTGCTAAAAGGGATTTAACTAGTAAATCAAAGATATTAACTTTTGATTCTTGACGATGGATAAAATGAACTTCAAGCAGTTTTTTATAATCTAAAATTCCTTTGGCTTGGGATGCGTCTCTAATGTCTTGAATATCAGTAGTGATAATATCAGGCGACCATTTACTAACTAGACTTGGTTTGTTTACTGTTTCTCTAAGAGTTAATTCGATATAACGGGAACTTGACAGTTCACGAAAGATATTCTTATAATTATCAAAGTTTAAGTCTTTGGTTGCAGACTCTAAAATATATTGAACAGCAAGTAATAATGATGATTTCCCACTACCATTTTCACCATAGAGTAATAAATTTTGCTTACCTCTTTCTCCTTCTTTAGCAAATTCGATGATGTGATTACCATAGAAAGCTCGAAAGTCTTGAATTTCTAGTTTTATAATTCTCATATTTGACCTCTGATGATTTTTACGATGTCAAGATTGCCAAGAAAGTAAATATTAGTTCTAATCGGATGATCTCTATTAAAAAGCCGCCGAAATATTACACGCAATTCTATTATTTTATCGCCTTTGATTTTGTCTATGTTTGGGAGGTTTTCTGACAAGAGATGACGCATGAAGTATTTGTCTCCTGTATGGAGTTCTTCAGGTAAATATAGCTCCATGACTGCGGCATCAATGATTTGCTCGAAGTAACTAAGCATTAACTGGTCATCAGCAGATGCCATAAATTCTTTGCCACTACTAGGAATGCCTTTAAGAAGCTCTTTAAGGTAGATAATATATTTAACTAAGCATCTCAAAATAGCTTGTTCTTTAAACGAACATTCAATTATAGGTAATCTAGCTAAATGACCTCGTTTTACCTGTGCTAAAGCTTCACCTCTTTCTGGATTAATAACTGTCTGATAAAACCAATTTAGAAGTGGAGAATTAATAAGAGATATCAAGAAATAAATATCTATTTCATTACTTTTTGACGTAATAGAGTACAGATTGTCTCTTATAATAAATTGTTTGTCATCTAAAGCTGCTACTAGAGAATCCCCAGTTTGTCGAATTACAATTTTCTCTGGAGCATCATAGTTAGCAGAATATCTTGGTTCAGCCAACCAATCTCCAAAACTTATCCAATAGTCTTTATTCCATAGAATTTGATATTTGTTGATGAGACTTCCACGTAGCAAAGGACGAAAGGTTTCATCTTTTTTATAATTGGATACAAATGGTTTAGATTCTAATATTTCTTTTGTTTGAGGAGGTTTACCTTTCCCAACTTGAAATGGCTTTGCTCCTTGCGTGATAAAACATATTTCTTCTAGAAGTTTGTTTTTTCGCAGCTTGTCACTGATGATAGAAATTTCAGGAGTTTCAAATATATTTATAGCCTCTCCATTAGTATCACTCCACCTTTTTTGCTCTATATTATACGGAACGTTAATTCCTTGATCATCGTAAAGAGAGATAGATATTAAATTTGTTTTATCAGGAAATTTATTTGAAAATATGATAACTTCTGTATCAACCACGGCAGCAAAAATAGAAGTTTTAAAATGTATCATTTTAGAAAATGTTTTTTCTTTAAATAACCATTTCCTGATTTTCTTTGATAGTAAATTAAGAAGCCATGTGTTTGGAATAATTAAAACAATTTGCCCGTACTTCTTTGCCAAAGAAAAAGATTTTTCTATAAATAATAGATAACTATCAAGCTGATAGTCTTGATATTGATAATCTTTATTAAAATATTTTTTCTGAACATCAGTAATTTTCGCTCCATAAGGCGGATTCCCAATCACAACATCAAAACCATCACCAATTCCAAACATCCACTCAGGATCAAAGAAACTTGCTGCAATAGTTGCATTGTACGGTTCCCATGCTGCCAACTTATCCGCACTATCACCGGGATAATTATTATCCTTAAGAATCTGACCAATTTCTTGGCGTAACTGTCGATCGAGGTCTCGTTTCTTCCGCTTAGTTTCTAGACTTCTTGCAAAAAAATGTTCCCGGCGTAACTTCTCCAACTCTCTTTTCTTTGTCTCAATAGATTCCAAACTCAAAAACACATTTAACTGGTCTACCTTCTCCATGCCAATCAGCGTATTTGCTGCCACAAACTTAGTTTCTAGATTCGGTAAAGGCAAAATCCCCCGATTCTCTGCATCATGATCTTCCTTTTGGTCAATAATCAACGAAATAAAGAAACGTAGCTTAGAAATCTGCACAGCGATCGGTTGAATATCCACCCCAAAAATACAATTTTGAATCAAAAACAACTTCCGGGGATAATCCATCTCATTCTCAAAACTCGCCTCAATCTTCGCCAGCTCCTCCTGCAACTCAGCGATCGCCCTTTCCCGTGCTGCCTCATAACTAATCTTTTCCGCCGTCTGGATATCAGCCAAAAGCGGAGCGATCGCCTTCTCCTTTTGTTGAGTACACCAACGTTCATTATGAGGATCGAGCTTGCTCAAAATATGCACCATTTTCTGCAAAACCCCCATGGGAAACGCCCCCGACCCACACGCCGGATCCAAAATCTTGCAACCATCGATCGCCGCAATCAGAGCCAAAGTAGTCGCCTCATCATCCCCAAACGGATTAACCGCCGACTGATAATCCAAAAGCAACCTCAACCGATTCTCCAACACCTCAGCCGATACTTTTTCCCTTTTCCTTTCTACTTTTTCCTTAAAATACGCAATCAAACTCTCATCCACCATATAATTTACAATCTCACGGGGCGTATAAAAAGAACCCGTTTGCTTCCTTGCTGTCGTCTGAGTTTCAGGATTGTAAGCCGCCAATAGATTCTCAAACACCTGCCCCAAAAGCTCCGGATCCAGCGCCACATCTTCCTCAAAAGGCGTATTCTCAGCGATCGTAAACTTATAACCATTGAAAATATCAATCAAACCCCGCACCCGATACTTCTTCCGACTCGTCCCAAAATCTGCATTAAGATCAACCTCCCTCACCTCCCCAAAAAACAACTCATTAGGAATTGATAGAACATTATCAGCACCATTACTAAACCCATCAATCCGCCTTCTTGTCTCTGGTTTTCCCTTCTCTAGCTCCACATCCAAACACTCAAACAAACCCCCATTCAAAAAAGGTACATTCACAAAATAATCTAACAAAGCTCGATCGGGTTCAGAGAAATAATCCCGATACCGCAATACATTGTGTACCATATGTTGAGAATTTCTGCCTCCAGAACTCTCTTTAATAAACTTCCGTTTCCCCCATTCCGTATTCAACGTTGCAAAAAACAAATTTTGTAAAATCGCCTTATAATAGCTACTTTCCTGCGGCTCCAAACTCCTCAGAATCTGCCGTACGTCCCCTTCCTTAAATAAATCATCAGGAACCAGCCCTTTCTCCTTCAAAAACCACACAAACATTAAACGAGTAATTAAGCGAATCAAACTCTCCTGATTGCTCTTCGCATCCTTCGGAAAAATCACCTTCTTACAAGCATTAAAATACCAATTAGATACCTCCTTATAAAATTCTTTATTTAGCAAACTAACATCTAAAACCTTGCGCCAATAAGCGTATAACTTTGCAAAAGAATCTACCCGATCTTTTCCCGTGGTCGGAATCCTTAACTCTGCCAAAATCTTCTGGTGTCCTACGTGGGTTTCCCTGATATTAATATCCCGTAATATTGTCACCTTGCCCGCCTTTTCTCCCTCCCGCCATTGTTGCTTGTACTGCGATCGCTCCGTATTCGCAAAAGCCAGATATTCCCCCTCAACACCCCCATACCGAAACACCACCACCACCGGAGTATGCCAAAACTCTCGATTAAACGCCCGTGATATTTCTGCTAACTGCGATCGAGTCGGCAACTTCCCCTGATCCCGCCTCTTCAAAGTCACCCCAAAAATCACAATCCCATCATAATCTTCCTCCAGCCCTTGCACCGCCGCCAAATCTAAACCCTCACACCCCCGAAACGCCCCATCATCCACCATCCCCAAAAAATACACCTCATCCATCAACCGAAAAGATTCCTTATCTTGATAACTATTTTCGAGAATATTCCTAACAGAAATTGGCTTATCCGTCACCATATTTATTGGCACTTGCAACGCCGCAAAAAAATCCCGTAAAGCTACTAAAAAATCTGATTGATTGAAAATATTTAAGTTCATTTTGCTTCCTCAAACGCATATAAAAACTCATGGGTATTTTCCACTACACTCTGAGCATCTAAAATCTCCAACCGCACCAGTTTACCGTCATACCCAAAATCTGCAATCACATTCGGGCGGATCTCATCAGATTCCCTAATCCTTGCCTCTCGAAAAATAATAGTTAAAGTATCACTCTCTTGATCAAATTTAATTTTCATATAGTCTCTATAAATTCCTAATTTGATTTTTATACCTTGAAATATCGTTTAATTTGTGATGTCTTATAAACTGTTACTACCAACTTACCCCCGATCTCTTCTTCAATGACAACTCGACAGAGCATTTCACTTTCTAATAACTCATCAAAATACCGTCGCATATAAACTTGTCGATTTAGGTGTATTTTATCTGGAACAATCAATTCAGGAGACAAAATAGTCTTTTCTACTACTTCCCTTGATATTTCTCGCTCTAACAAATTTTCTTCTGCATGTTTTAGCCACCTTATCATTTACTCACCAACATCCACCCCACCAAATCAAACTTATCCATCTGAAATTTCTCCTCAACTTTGATATTTTGCTTAATGCTTTCTAAAGTAACCTTATCCCCCTTCTTGATTTTAGCTAATAGATCTCGTGGTTCCTGCTCTCCTTGACTACTCAACCAAGTTTTCAGCGCCTTCACCAACTCATCGATCGCCTCCGGTTCTCCTCGATCGACCCCCGACGGAATAAATCTCGCCTTTTCCTTCTGCAAAATCAAAAAATCTAACACTTCCTGTTGATTATTCAAAATTAACTGGCCCGACTTATCGATATAAATTAAATCAAACACCTGATATTGATGATCGACACTCTTCGCAGGTTTCGCCGGATAGCCCAACAAAGCCACAATTCCCTCCTGGCAACCATCTCCCGCCAATTCTCCCCCAAAGCCCGAATATACCCCCTTGGGCATCTGCCGATACTTATCCTTATCCCGGTTAAACTCCGCCAATAGATCCTGTCGATAGCGCTCCAAAGATAAACTATCAAAGCCCAAACCCTGATCGCCCCCCTCAATATCATCCCAAGTGATCTGCATCTGCTCCATCATCCGATCGTTCATTTTTCGATCGAGTTCCTCATCATGAGCCATCTTGGCAAAACTCTCCGAGAACTGCATATCTACCTCCGAGCCAGCCAACCGCATCGCCGCCATCCGTTGCTCGATCCTGCCTTGGAGATTGAGATAGGAATTAATATTATCCGAAGGCCAAAAGTTAATGCCAAAAATTTGCTCATTGGGACTTCCTAAGCGATCGATCCGTCCCATGCGTTGAATAATTCTGACCGGATTCCAATGGATATCGTAGTTAATCACCATGTCAGCATCCTGCAAGTTCTGCCCCTCACTGAGAACATCCGTAGCAATTAAAATATCAAGGGGTTTAGTCAATTTCTGGTAAGTCTCTGGATGATTTTCCGCAATCCAATCTTGCCATGTTCCAAAGGCAGCTAGTCCTGTTTGCTCAGATAAAAAATCCCATTGTTTTTCAGAAAATAGTTTAGTGTAGGGGGCAAATCTTTCAAGGATTGTTGACATTTTTTGCGGCTGATCATGATCATCACTGTAAGCCTCTGTCCCCGAAACCATGGCAATTTTCTCAAAGCCCCTAGCCCGGAGTTGGCCATACAAATATCTAGCTGTATCTCGATAAACTGTGAAGATAACTACTTTTTGATTATGGTTATTTATGCCCGATCGCTGCTTATCTAAAATCTTACTAATTAATACCTCTAACTTATCATCACAAGATTTGTATCTAGATACTTTTTTGACTGTACTAGATAGCTCTTTTTCTAGCTTTTGAGCAAATTTTTGTAAGTTTATATAGAGATGATCCAGATCATTTAAGTCTATTTTTAGGTCGGTCTTAAACTTGTCCAGATTCCCAGCTCGATCGATCTCCGCAATCCTAATTTTACGCTTTTTGCCAAGGGTATATTCTTCTATTTCTTTGACAAATTCATCATCTTCTTCCTCTACATCTAGGTTATTAATATCAAAATTAATATCTATTCCTGAGTTAACTCCTGAATTAGCTCCTAAATTAGCTCCTAAATTAGCTCGATCGTCTTGGTAGGCTTTAACTTTATCCAAAGCATTCTGATGATGATCCCGAATCTTTTTAACTGTTGAATAGAAAGAAAACCAAGAAGATTCTAGCCGCTTCACCATCAGAATATAAATCATTTTTGCTAGAAAATAATCACGCAGTTTTTCATCTTCCGTTGTGTTTTTCTTCGCTCCCGAACCATCATCGGCATAGAAAGCTGGCTGATAACCCGATAACCTTGGTGGAAAGTGATCAAATAATTCCTCAAAGGTTTCAAAATTGCCAAGCTGGTGAGGAGTAACAAATAAATTTTCTGGCTTGTTTTTGGTAGGAAATAATAAACCAGTTTCTTGGGTTTCTATCATCTTCCGAGTCCGAGCTACTAGCAAAGAATCCGTTAACCTAAAGAAATCATTCCCCGAAAGTTTTTTAATGAAATCTCCAATACACGGATTAGCTTCTTCACGCCATTGCTTAAAAGCAGTTTTAGCCTGCCCAAAAGAAGAATCAATATTTCTGACTCCCAACTTATCCTCATAGCCCTGCACATCTCCCTGTACCATGAGCTTAAACTGATTTTTCACATCATCCAAAGAGTTATTAATTGGGGTGGCTGATATTAATAGAACTTTAACATCTTGATTTTTCTGGAGAATCTGCTCCATGAGAAATTTATAGCGATTTGCCTTGCTATTTCGTAGATTATGACTTTCATCAATTACAATTAACTTTGCTTTCTCACTGGTTAAATGTGCCATTCCCACACCATAGGAATCCATCCGCACTTCGCTTAAATCTGTATGAAACCTCACCAAAAAATCAAACTGATCTGTCTCAAATTTTGAGCCTCTTCTTTTGAGGTATTGACTCCAATTCTGTTCTAGTTTCTTGGGACAAATCAAAATAATCTCATGGGTACTAGCAAAGAATTTCATCACAGCCAAGGCACTCCAAGTTTTCCCCAAACCCACCGCATCTGCCAAAATTGCCCCGTTATATTTTTGCAACATCCGAATCAAACTCAATACACCTTTCTTCTGGAAGTCATAGAGCGCACTAAAAATAGCCGTATTTTCTAATCTGCCTACTTGACGATTAAACTCTGGATCATTCTCAATTTCGAGGATTTGATTGCCAAATAATTCAAATAGAATTTTGTAGTAAATATCCTTTGGAGAATATTCAATAAATATTTGCTCGATCGCCGCCATCAAATATTGCTTAAAATCTACTTTTCTCTTTGTCCCATCCTTACCGATAATTGTCTTCTGATCATGAGCTTGAGGTTTATGCCAGAGAGATTCAAACCACTCTACTAATTCCTTATATTGGTTATTATTGCCAGTCTCAGCAATATTTAATTCCAAATTATTAGTAGGCTTTAAGCCAATTCCTGCCTCTGTTAAATTGGAGCTACCGGAAATAAAATATTTTTTGCGATCGTCTCTCTTTAATGGGTCAAACAAATAGCACTTCGCATGACAAAAATTTGGCTCTAGGGTTTTGACCTTGACTTTTTCTTGCTTTAAGAAAGCGACTACTTCCCTTGCTGAACGACTTAGATTTAGAGCCGCCTCGATCGTGATATTTTCATTGAGCAAATCTAGGGGACGATCGTCAATTTGACCTAAATTCACAATATCCCCCAAAACCAGTCGATATCTAGTGATGTGATGATTAACCTGTTGGGAAAGATCGGCTAAAGCCCCAATGGTAAAGTAACCTGTAACGATGTCAAAAGTTCCCAATTCTTCTGTATATTTGAAAATCCATGTATAGACTTTCTTTTCATCATTTTGATTATCTAAAATCATGGCGATCCTCTAGTTCTCTTTGCCTAACCAACCAGCTTGCTCTAGGTAATCAAGTGATCTCGATCGCTCCTAACTCGGACTTGAATGCCTAGATTATCTGCGTATTATCACTGAACTGATCCCCACCTCATCACCCTTGGCTCAAGAAATCTGAGGGATGATGAATACATGAAGTTCAAGGAGTTAGCCCATGTCGTCTCTCAATTTAATCCCCGGAGCCATCAACGATTTAATCGCCACAGTTAATGACACTCACTGCTTCACCAAGGCTGACCGCTACGGCATGATGGCGGCAATCCTTGATGAATCTACCAGTGAGGAAGAACGGGGTTGTCTCGATCGTCTCCTACGCTCCTTTGTTAAAGGTCGGATTCACGTCTGTGATGAGTTGTCTTCGAGATAGGCTTGGATTCAACATTTCTTTCTAGGAAGGAGGGAATCTGCTTAAACAGGAAATTGCTACCAAACTCGATCGAGGTTTATCTTCCAAGCCCAGACCCTTTACCTACTCTTCATCCCACAGTTCTTGGGTATATCCCAATTCCCCGGCGGCTTTTTGTTGAGCGCTACTCAAATCTGCCCAATATAGCTCGTCTGACTCTGGCGGATCCGTTTCTTCTTGCCAACTGTCTTCGTCCCAGCCTAAAACAGCCCATAGAGCTTGTTCTGCCTCATTCATATCAGCCCATTCCAAATCATCCCAAACTTCATCAGGGCTGCCATCAACATTCCGAACACTAGCCATACTTTACCTCTGAAACATTAAGATCGTAATTACTGTAAGCAAACATGATTATAGATCATAGCCTTTTTGAGGTGACGAAATTTTCTTGATACTTTTCTTGACACTCTTGACACCAAAAAGTTTTAGCTATCAACTGTGAAGAGTTTAACGCCCACCAAAAATATTAATAATACTATTCCAAACTGCTATATAAAAATTGCCAGCCTCCTCACTACGAAAGATTTCAAAAGGGCTACCTGCATTCCCCACAAAGGGACGTAATCTCCAGCCCAACTGCATCCCCACAACGGCATAAATAGCAATCCAAATCCGTAATAACAAATTATTCAAAGGCTGCTCCATCCGAAAGGCAATATAGGAACAACCCCGGTATAAATACTGCACTCCATAGATGCCGCACAAAGCAAAAATAGCCACGTGCATGAGGAGTAAGAAATAATAATCATTAGTAGTCAAAGCAAAGAAAAAGGACAAGGGAGCTAAACTAGCCAAGAGAATTGTAGTTGTCCCTAAGGTCATCGCCATCAGAGCTACGGTCTGCAAAAATTTAAATCTCTGCCCTAGTAAAACATTAAAAGTATAGAGAGAAGGAATACAGATCAGGGCGGTTAATAAAAATAAAATTGGCAGTTTAATAGCCGAGGAAACTACTAACAAGAAGCTATGATTCATGCCCATCGTTGCCCCATAGATTGCTGACAAACAGGCAGAGAGGATCGACATAGAAGCAATAATTCTCGGTAAATCTTGCTGGGTATGAATCTGCTCAAACAGGGATGTCTGCGCTCGTAGAATGTAATCGAGAAAATAAAAAGCTAGACGAATTAAACTACTTTCCTCGATCGCAGTCCGCAGCATTTGAAAATCTTGGGTCGAATAATCAAATCTACTCTTCGCCCCACCCTTTTTATTTAGTATTTCAGATTCTGGTTGATAATTGGTTGGATAATTTGGATGATTTGGATAATTTTGATTCTCTAACTCAGGTTCCATAGCTTTATTCTTCTCCTAAAGGTTAATTTAATGCAGAATCTATATTTCATTTCCTAATGTACTGTATGCTAAATGATAATTTTTGAAAATGTCCACGATCGCTAACTCCTAAAATAGTAATCCTAGAGATGATATAACTTGATTTTTTCTAGTCTCTAGATATACCGTATTTCCCAGCTAAAAAAATTATAATTAAGAGTTGTTATCAAAAGTTTAATTTAGAGCTTTTACATTAACTATGAAGAGCAATAAACAACGCCGGACTGAACTTAGAGAACTTCGGCAAAAACGGAAAGAAAAACACAAGGAAAAAGCGAGCGCCCTGAAGCAGGATCAATCTCCGGGAAAAATTCCTGTTAATGCAGTGCGTTGCAATCCAGAAGCCCTAGCTCCATCCAGTAGCTATTATACTGTGCTACCTTTTGTCGATCGAGGCTACTATATCGACTTGCCCTTCCAGTGTGTAGATTGCCAAAAACAGGAAATTTGGACGGCGACTCAGCAGCAGTGGTGGTATGAAGTAGCTAAGGGAAATGTTTTATCTTTTGCAAATCGTTGTCGTGCTTGTCGCCAGATTGAACGCGATCGTAAAATAGAGGCTCGGCGGATCCATCTAGAAGGGGTAGCCAAAAAACTTGCTAT
>JAIMKT010000013.1:4112-24537 GCA_020692245.1 Microcoleus sp. GA_180221_E-2-1-MAG-45_12 | reverse complement strand
TGAATAACCTTAGCGTGAATTTGATAAAAATTGATGAAGATGGCTAACGTTCGCGCTCACCGGACACAGATAGCCTTTGTTACTCAAGCAATCATTTTAGCCATTCTGGTGCAGCGCGGTTGTTAGTCTGCTGTGGAGCGTTATGGTGCCAGTACCGTGAAGCCGAGCAGCACCCAGTTATTTTTTCGTAATTTATCATCTTCCGTAAAGTATTTGTGATCAAACCAACGAAAACCAGGCTCTTTTCTTATAGACCCATCACGCTTTGGCTTACTGATGTACTCGGAATAAATGTGATTGACCCGTTCGACAAGCTCATCATGTTTATAAATATAAAAATCGTTCGTGCCGTTGGTGTGCATATTTACCAACACAACATATAAATTGTCGTTATTCTTCTTTACGCTCATGTTCGGGCCGAACTTCCAACCTTGCGTGTTGGCGATGGACATCGTTTTGACTTGAATTGAGATTGTTCTTTGTCCTAAAATATCCGAGGCCAGAACGTCGAAAATCTCGTTGTTCTTTGGAGTGACAAGCGCCAAAACTCCACGCCGACACAATTCGGCACAAACGTAATATTCACCTGCGGTACCAATGAGATTTTTCGAGAGCATGATTGACTTTATAAAAATGCCGCACTTTTCGTCAAGTTTTGCACAGCAGGCTAACTATGTATTAGACGGAAATTTTCTGTCTAATCTGAACTATAGGGTATATAGGCTGAATGTCAAGTTTCGGGCTAATCATCCTACAAGAATGTTATACGGAAAAATTCTGCCTAAGATCGCATTTTGGGGTGATTAGACGGAGTTTTTCTGCCTAATCACCTACTGGGTGTGGCCCGACAACATCAGGTATTTTTTAACGTGAGTTCGACGGTTTTTATCAGCCTGAGGACAAGCAAGTCATTTTTTCCTGACTATCTTGACTATAAGGTCTCCATCGAACTCACATTAATCTTAATAAAAGGTCAAAAAATATCCCCAACTCCAAAAAAGGAACCGGGGATTGTCAATCAGGGTGCATCTACCAATCTATTGTTCTGGCTCGATCGAGCAAATCAGGAAAACCAGAAAATAATTTTTACAAAATCAGTAGGGGTGCAAGGCTTTGCATCCTCTCCATCCCCTAGTTCCCTACTTCGCGCCAACTGCTTGGGGAATGCCATCCTTAGCGAGGAACTTCTCTAGCTCCGTCAAAGCATCGGCATCTACCTTGGTTTGCATGGGGCAGAACTTGGGCCCACACATGGAACAGAATTCCGCAGTTTTGTAGATATCGGCTGGCAAGGTTTCATCATGGTATTCCTTGGCTCGTTCGGGATCGAGGGATAACTCAAATTGCTTATTCCAATCGAAATTATAACGAGCATGGGAAAGTTGATCGTCTCTGTCCCTAGCACCGGGGCGATGGCGAGCAATATCCGCAGCGTGGGCAGCAATCTTGTAGGCAATTAGACCATTCCGCACATCTTCCGCATTGGGCAAACCCAGATGTTCCTTGGGGGTGACGTAGCAAAGCATGGCTGTACCATACCAACCTGCCATTGCCGCCCCGATCGCCGAAGTAATATGGTCATAGCCGGGGGCAATATCTGTCACCAGAGGGCCCAAAACGTAGAAGGGAGCCTCAGAGCATTCTTCCATTTGTTTTTTCACATTAAATTCAATCTGATCCATCGGTACATGTCCGGGGCCCTCGACCATGACTTGAATATCATCTTCCCAAGCTCTCCGAGTCAACTGTCCCAAGGTTTTGAGTTCCGCTAGTTGGGCAGCGTCAGAAGCATCATGCTGGCAACCGGGACGGAGGGAATCTCCAAGGCTAAAGGAGACATCGTAACGTTTGAAAATCTCGATGATATCGGCGAAATGGGTATAAAGAGGATTCTGTTTATGGTGGTGCAACATCCAGCGAGCGAGAATACCGCCACCACGGGAGACAATGCCAGTGATCCGGCTTCTCACTAAGGGTAGGTGTTCAATCAAGATTCCGGCATGGATAGTTTGGTAATCAACTCCTTGCTGGGCGTGCTTCTCGATAATGTGCAGAAAATCATCGGCGGTCAGGTTCTCGATCGTGCCGTGGACGCTTTCTAGGGCTTGATACACCGGAACTGTGCCAATGGGAACTGGGGATGCCTTGATAATTGCGGTGCGAATTTCATCCAGATTTCCCCCACCTGTGGAGAGATCCATCACCGTGTCAGCTCCATACTTCACTGCCAAGTTGAGCTTGTCGACTTCTTCTTGGAGATTGGAAGAGTTGGGAGAAGCCCCGATATTCGCATTAACCTTGCATTTGGAGGCAATCCCGATCGCCATCGGTTCCAAATTGGGGTGATTAATATTGGCAGGAATAATCATGCGGCCCCGGGCGACTTCATCCCGAATCAAAGACTCTGGCAGGTTCTCCCGCTTTGCCACAAATTGCATTTCTTCAGTAATTACTCCCTGACGAGCATAGTGCATCTGAGAGACATTAGGCTGTCCCTGACGTTTAGCGATCCATTCTGTACGCATATATTTTTAGGTTCCTCAAATTAATAGCTTCCCTCCGCTGGTATTACCCAGTCTCAGGTTCTTAGGGTTTTTTCTCAGCCCGATAATTCGGACACCCCTAGCTGAATTTGACTATAGTAAACCCTAGGGGAAACTCAAAGCTAAAATTTTTGTAAATTATATAGATTGTTTGCTCTTCTTCACTCGAAATACTGTCCAATGCCTAGAACTTGAGAATGATCATGTGGTGTTTGAGGGCGCAGAGTAGTCTTAGCTCCCAACTAGGCGAGGTAAATATAAATTAATTTGTCAGGAATTCCTCTTTTATCTAGTGATTAAGATATTGTAAATAGTGAGGGCATCGATGACCCTAATTGCGACGGTAGCCAAAAATTAGTTTTACTAGACATAAAGGTGAGTTTACTATGCAGTTGAAAGATCAAGAGTCGGAACTATTATCCATTGAAAATGTATCGAAGCCTGCTAATTTAGCTGAAGAGAATTTAGATAACCAAACAATTAGTCAGCCTGTAAGTCTGCCCATGACTGCACGAGTAGAACCTCCAGTTTCCTTCCCTAAGAAGAAATTTATAAGTATTGGTCAATTAGTCAGGCTACCTTTAATTTTTCTAGTCGGTTTAGGGGCAGTGATAATATTCTCTCCTGGTTTCCGTGATTGTGCCAGTAAAGCTCGGCAATCGGAAGGTAGAAATAATATTGGAGCTATAGGTCGAGCGCAGCAAGCCTTTTATTTGACAAATAATAAGTTTACTAATTCTATTCCCGAACTAGGGCTTGGCATATCTTCAGAGACTAATAACTATAAGTACTTTGTCCAAGTCGATCGCCAATTTGTAGTTAATTATGCCCAAACTAAAACGCAAAATACTAAGAGTTATCTTAATGTAGTTTTTATTGGCACAGTTTCTAGTAGTGATAAGGCTCCTAAAACTCAATCATTTACCTGCGAGGTAGAGAAATCCCCGCCCTTGGCAAGTATCATGCCTGTTTATCAGCATGGCTTAATATCTTGCCTTCAAGGAACTAAATCACTAAGTTATTAATACATGATGATTCCTGAAGCTATCAAAGGTTTTCTATTATTATTACTAATTTTTGTTCCTTTAGAACGACTATTTTCTCATCAACGACAGAGCTTGTGGCGGCAGGGTTGGGAAACAGATTTAATCTATTTCTTCACAGGGAACTTAATTGGAAAAACTAGTGGTTTAGTTATTTTTCTTCTAGTTAATATCTTATTTGTCAAAGGCATTGTTCCCAAGGAAATCACAGGATTTGTAAATCAACAATCTCTTGCATTGCAGTTAATTTCTGGCTTACTAATAGGAGAAATAGGTTATTACACAGCCCATAGAATGCTGCATCAAATTCCTTGGCTTTGGCGATTTCATGCCATCCATCATGGAGCTAAAGAACTCGATTGGCTAGTCACGGTGCGCGTTCACCCCTTTGATCAAATTTTCACTAAAATATTTCAGATTTCCCCCTTATATTTACTAGGCTATAGCGAGAGATTTTTTGCTATTTATGCCCTATTCTCAGCAACTATGGCATTTTTTATCCATAGTAATTTAGGCTTGAAATTTCGATTTCTTAATTACATCTTAGTTACTCCCGAATTACATCGCTGGCATCATAGCCAAAACCCAGAAACTTACCATACTAACTTTGCGGCTCAATTAGCCTGTGTTGATTGGCTTTTGGGAACGTGGTATTTATCTAAGCGTCGATCGCCTGATGGTTATGGAGTTAACGAATCTGTACCAGTCTCATACTTAAAACAGCTAATTTATCCTTGGCAAAATCATCAAACCCTCAGCCAAAGGAGAGAAAATCTATGAACATAAAATCTAAGAAAATTTTACCTAGATGGTTAGTTGCTATGATAGCTACTTTGGCTTTAGGAGTTGGAGTTGGTTTGATCCTTCTAAATATGCCCCAACTTAATCTAGTTACGATGATAAGTAGTTGGGGAGTGCCACAAATTACGGTGCAAGAGTTGACAGCAGGAAAAGTAAAACCGGGGTTGTTGGTGGATGTGCGATCGCTCCCAGAATATACTACGGATCATATTGGTAATACTACCCTAGTTCCGATCACTGATATTGAGCTAGGGCTAGGAGAGAAAATAATTATTGATTTGGTAAAAAAATCTACCTTGCCTAATCAAGCCTCTCCCACTTTAATCCTTTATTGTGAAACAGGCTTTCGCTCCAATAAAGCATCCCAAATACTAGAAAAAGCTGGACTAAAATCCCTAGTTTTGACTGGAGGTATCCAAGCATGGCGACAATTTATTGCCCCTGAACAAGATAATTTAGTTTTAAAAAGTATTCTTCCCTAAAGCGACTTTCTACTTCTGCCCAGTCTCGCCCCGCCAAAATTTCTATCTCCTCTAAATAAATGCTCCACATCCAAATTCTGAAAATCTCTAGCCCGAAGATGAGCGATCGCCTCCAGCCGCTAGAGATACTGGTCTCGATCGGACAAAGAACTGCTTGCAATATTTTCTCTAACTAGTTGATCTTCCATGAGTTAATTGTATGGATTGTCCCCACCCTTGCCTAAAAAAAAATATATGATAAATTAAAAAAGACGAGAATTATTTTCGGTTGTGTATGTTTGTGTTGAGTTACAGGCGGCTGTCCGGATTTAAATCTCTACATTATTTATTTCTGGAGAAGTCTTTATGTCGATTTACATTGGCAACCTATCCTATCAGGTTACTGAAGAAGAGTTAACTAACGTATTTGCAGAATATGGCACTGTCAAGAGAGTCCAACTGCCTGCCGATCGAGAAACTGGCAGACCACGGGGCTTTGGTTTTGTGGAAATGGCAAGTGATGCCCAAGAAGAAGCAGCGATCGAGGCTCTGGACGGTGCAGAGTGGATGGGACGCTCTCTCAAAGTCAACAAAGCCAAACCCAAGCCAGAAGGCAGACCAGAAGGCAGAAGCGGTGGCCCCTATCGCCGAGACTCCTAAGGAATGCAAAAGCAACTCTAGGCACAACTTAAATAATTGACAATAATTAATTGATCATTAGCTAACAATTTAGTTACAAGATTAAGCTAACAACAAGGCAGTTTTCCCGACTACTTTGTTGTTTTTGACTGTCGTTTATACTAGAGGCAACAACTTCATCTGTCGTATATAAATACATTAATAAAACCAGAGTTGAGATTAGTCGGGTAGATTGTTGATGGCTTTGTTGGAGCCGAGAACGACCATGACCATCCCTTTGTAGAGAAACTTACCCGGTTCTGGGTTGGTAATGAGCTTGCTGCCTTGAATAATTGCCAACAGATTAATGCCATACCTGCTCCGGAGCTGCAATTCATTAATGGTTCTGCCATCAAACTCATCGGGGACAAAGATTTCCACAATACTGTTGTCCAAATCTAGGTCAAACCGAGCCAGAATTTCGGTATTGGTGAGCGATCGAGCCAGACTCTGCCCCGCATCATACTCTGGAAACACTACATGATCTGCCCCTACCCGCTTTAAGAGCTTTACATGCACCTCCGAAGAAGCCTTGGCTACCACGTGAGGAACCTTCGCCTCCTTGAGATTGAGGGTAGTAATAATACTTTCTTGGACAAAGTTGCCGATCGCCACCACCACTGTGTCTACTTCCAAAATTCCCGCTTCCTTGAGGGCTTGGGGGTCAGTAGAGTCAATTTGGATGGCATGGGCTGTCAACTGCTCACTAATGGCTTGGGCAACCTGTTTTTCATCCACATCAGTCCCCAAAACTTCATAACCCAGCTTGGTTAGAGTCCCACAGACCGATCGACCAAAGCGCCCCAAGCCAATAACAGCAAACTGTTTATTCTCCTTTCGCAGACTCCGGAAAAAACTTAGATTAGATAGCTTCATTTTTATTTACAAACTTTATGGAGTTTAAACTTGTGATTTTTAAGATTTATGGTGTTGACTGGATGTGGATTGAGTGTTTTTTTAATTAGCTGAGTATTTACCCAAAGTATTTACCCAAAGTATTTACAGATATACCTGATAAATAATTAAGCTAAAATTTTGTCGCAATTTAGCTCAGGACTAGCTAAAATCAGACTCAATTGTCACATATTAATTTACAAAAATTGAGTTAACGAGGGGAAGTTTGATGAAAGCCATGATTCTGGCAGCTGGAAAGGGAACCCGACTCCGTCCACTTACCTTTACAACTCCGAAGCCCATGATTCCGATCTTGCAAAAGCCAGTGATGGAATTCTTGGTAGAACTGCTCCGTCAGCACGGTTTTGACCAAATTATGGTTAATGTCAGCCATCTTGCCAAAGAAATTGAGGACTATTTCCGAGATGGGCAGAAATTTGGAGTGCATATTGCCTATTCCTTTGAGGGTAGCATTGTCGATGGTGTATTAGTGGGGGAAGCCCTAGGCTCGGCGGGGGGCATGAAACGGATTCAAGATTTTTCCCCATTTTTTGACGATACCTTTGTCGTGTTGTGTGGAGACGCTTTAATAGACCTAGACTTAACTAAAGCAGTGGCTTGGCATCGGCAGCAGGGGTCGATCGCCACCATTGTGATGAAATCTGTCCCCAAGGAAGAAGTATCCAGCTATGGGGTGGTCGTCACCGATGAGCAGGGCAGGGTCAAAGCATTTCAAGAAAAACCCTCAGTGGAAGCAGCCCTTAGTACCAATATCAACACAGGCATCTACATTTTTGAACCAGAAATATTTAACTATATTCCCTCTGGGGAAGAGTACGACATTGGCAGTCAGTTATTCCCCAAGTTGGTAGAAAACCAAGCCCCTTTCTACGGACTACCGATGGATTTTCAGTGGGTGGATATCGGCAAAGTTCCCGATTACTGGCAAGCGATTCGGGGCGTGATGCTGGGGGAAATCAAAAATGTCGCCATTCCCGGTCAAGAAGTCGCTCCCGGCATTTATACCGGATTAAATGTGGCAGTCAATTGGGATAAGGTGAATATCCAGGGGCCCGTATATATCGGGGCGATGACGAAAATTGAAGACGGAGCTACCATTATTGGGCCAACGATGATCGGGCCGAACTGTTGGATCTGTAGTGGAGCCACGGTAGAAAATAGTGTGGTCTTTGACTATTCTCGGTTAGGAGAAGGGATTCGCCTTGTGGATAAGCTGGTATTTGGGCGCTACTGTGTGGATAAAACTGGGGCAACGATCGATGTCCAAGCGGCTGCCCTCGATTGGTTAATCACCGACGCTCGGCGGACACCCCCCACCCAATTACCCGCCGAACACCACGTATTTCAAGAACTCCGCCTACCTGCACCAGAAGGAGATAGCCAAAAAATACAAACTGAAGAAATCGTAAAAACCTCTGGGGGCAACGAGTAAAAAGTTGATTGAAAAGTTCAAAGCTACCTACCCAGTTTGAGATTTAGGCTTTAATCATTACATCCCGTATGTCGAGACTACGGGATTTCTTACCAGTTTTGGTAAGTGGAATTAGGGAATTAGGGGTTCTAAAACTTGCCCTTGGTCGTTTATGAGGTCTGTGCTGTATGATAGCTATATCATTTCGTGGGTCTTCTATAGACCCTTTTACTATTAGGACAATCTTTGCAAACAGAATTAAAGCCTATCTTGCTAAACTGCGCTTTTATAGAATGAGAAGCAGCTTACTAGAGAAATGGAAAAAGTCTATCAATAAGTTTGGATAAACTCTATTAAGGGGTGAAGGATGGAGACTTTCTATGATGACATTATTGCCAAAGGAGTTTACTTCTTGCTAGGGCTAGAAGATAATTTAGCCTGCCATACAGCTATCTGTCTTGCTGAAGGATTTCAAGAGATGGGAATTCCCATATATGCAAATAGAAATTATTGGTATTTAGGAGATAGTAACCGTTACCTTTTTAACTTTAACAAGTATATTACAGTCAACGATTGTGCCATTTGCATAGCCAGTATTTCAAACCTTACAGGTATCCCTAGTCAAGATCATGAAATCGTGCGTACAATAATCAAGCCAATGCTAGACAGCAATATTAATTTTAAGATTTTGCTAAATATTACTGACCAGATTGAAATATTTATTCCAGAGTTATTAGATTTAAACTATGTCTTTCGTTCCCATATGAATCGTTTCATCGCCTACCCAATTAACTTTGTCCCGTGGCCATTTGGTGTATCGAACCGTATTAAAAATACTGTTGGTATTCCTGCCCCCTTTTCTGAAAGACGACGGGAAATACTAGTGAATTTTAGACCTTCTGCAGATCAGAGTGTAAGAGTGGCTCTAGAGTACACTCTTATGCCATGGCTATCATATATGTTTACTATTAACAGAACTGTCGAGCATAGAGGAGCTAATCTAACAATAGATAGTGATGATAATCTTAATTATACATATCAACAGCAAATTGGTGATAGACACCACAGCAGCTATTATCAAAGGTTGAAAAATTCTATAGCTTGCTGTACTTATGGTGGCACATTTATATATACAAATATAGAATCAAATACAGATTTTGCAATAGCTAGATGGGATAGCTGGAGGCTTTGGGAGTCCTTGGTCGCTGGGTGCGTGGCTATCAATTTAGATTTTGATAAATATGGTTTCCAGCTGCCTATAATGCCAGAGAATTGGAAGCATTATGTAGGGGTAGATATTGCTAACCCAAAAGAAATCGTTGATAAGTTCAAAGAAAACCCTAGCTTAATGAGTAGCATCGCATCTGAAGGTCGTAAGTGGGTACTAGAACACTATACTCCAGTGCCAACTGCTTGTTATTTTTTAGACATCATACTGGGTGAACCTTTAGGAACAACTAAAAATTTGCTAGATATATTAAATGTTGTTGATTAATATAACAAAAGTGTTGAACGATCGGAAAAATTTAGAAAAAAGAGTAATTTTCTGATTCACAGATTCTTGACTAGATACCAGCGTCTCCGCTAGACCATCTCTAAAAGTATTTATAGGTAACTTTTGACAATTTCCCCCAAGGTCATAATCCCATACTCGATATCCTCCGGCGGAGCCGAAAAACTCAACCGCATGGCAGGATAACTTTGTTTGCCGGGGAAAAATAACGCCCCATTACCCACAATTACCCGTTTCTTCGCTGCATTCTGACAAATCTCCTGAAGCGGTACACCTTCTGGTAATGTCACCCAGAGAAAGACCCCGCCCTTAGGGACAGTCCAAGAACAGCTAGAAGGAAAATAGGTTTCCAGAGCCTTGAGCATAATATTTCGGTTGTCTAGATGGACGCTCTTGAGGTGGCTGAGGTGGCGGCGGTAGTGTCCAGAGGCAAGATACTCACTAACGATGCCCTGCGTAACAGTGGAGGTATGAAAGTCACTAAAAAATTTCCTTTCTAAAAGAGCTTGATGGGTCTCTTGGGGGGCGACCATATAACCGACTCTTAGCCCCGGCATCAGGGTCTTAGAAAAAGTGCCAATGTAAGTAACCAAATTATTTTGGTCTAGGGCTTTGATGGGCGGCGGTACAGGCTCGAAGTTTAAGCCTTCGTAGGCATTGTCCTCCAAAATCGGGCAGGAGTATTGCTGGGCAAGGTTGAGGAGTTCGCGGCGGTGGGCTTCGTTGGTGGTAATTCCTGTGGGGTTGTGGAGGGTGCTGATGGTGTAGATCAGACGGGGACGATGGCTGTGGAGATATTTACTCAGGAGTTCTAGGTTCATCCCGGCTCCAGTCATGGGAATGCCGATTACCCTGGCGCCTAGATTTTCCAGCATAGCAAGGATGCCTACGTAGGTAGGGCTTTCGACGATGACCCAATCTCCCGGCTGCACATAGTGATTGACGACTAGGGACATCCCCTGTTTGGAGCCATTGGTGATGATTAATTGCTCTGGGGAAACTTCTAGCCCTCGTTGGATCAGAATTTGGACAATTTGTTTGCGGAGGGGAAGTTGTCCTTCGGGAATGTCATAGTTGAAAATGCTGTCGCCAATATTGCTGAGGGAGCGGCGGGCAATTTTTTGCAGGTCTCCGAGGTCGGCAGGGGCGGGAACTCCAAAATGAAAGTTGATGGTGTCTGGGTGATTGTGGGCATCGATCGAGGCGTAGTAGGTTTCAAAAAATGTGGGATTAGTACCTTCGGGAATAATTACCTGCTGGGCGGGGGCAAAGGTACAGGGCTTAGTAGTACAGGTTTGAATTTTGTTTACAAAGTAGCCAGACCCTTGTCGAGCTTCAACTAAGCCATCTGCCTCCAGAATCCCGTAGGCTTCGATCACTGTGAGTTTGTTGACATGGGTAGTTTCCGCTAGACAACGAATGGAGGGCAGTTTACCGCCGGGGGGCAAGGCTCCAGACTTGATCAGGCGACTGAGACGATCGCTAATTTGCAGATACACAGGCTTGGTGGACTGGCGATCGAGGGGAATTTTCATGGCAGTTAATCCCTAACTTGTTCAGGTATTGCACTAGTTATTATTGATTATGACTCTGGCTATTACTGGTTATTAACCTTCGCCACACAATTTTGGCAATTTATTTTTGGTACTTTAATTTTGGCTGTTAATACTGGCTGTTAATACTGGTTGTTAATACTGATGATAAATCTAATTATGCCTTGAGACTTTTGGGTCTAGATCATACCGAATATCAACACTATTACAGCCACTGTGGGTCACAGACACGATGACAAGCTGGCTCCAGACACGGCTATAGCTATTGATGCTACAGCTTAATGCTACAGAACAATACTACAAACTGAGCCTAACGATTTTAGTCCAAATTTTCGTGAGATATCTAGTACAATTTCTAGGTTTTTTCCTAGAACAGCTAGAACAGATATTCTTTTTGCAAACTGTTCTAGTTAGCTTTAGGGTAACTGTACCTTCTCACCCCAATTTTTAACTGCCATAATAAGAACATAGAGACAGAAAAATAAATGTTTCTACTAAACTTTTAAACAAATACTTGTCATTAGCATACCCTAAATTCAGGTGAATTAAGTTCAAGTGGATTTCAGTTGGCAGCCGATAGAATTGGAGGACAAAAACATGCGAGTCTATCACACAAATTTTCAAGCCGAAGCTTCTCATAGCAACCAGATTGAGCAATTAACCAAGATTTCTTTTTCTAAGAAATTAGCCAATCTTTCTCAAGCATTAGTAACCTCTTTCAAGGATGCTGGAGCCAGCTTAATTCACTCCATGACCCGCCCGAATGAAATCCGAGTTTGGCAAGTTGTCGATCGTCACGGAGAACCCATGTGGAAAGCCTACGACCCCTACAACGATACTACTAGCTATCTTAGCTCTGAAAATGATCTGCGGGTTTGGATAGAAAAACGCTACTACCGCTAATCCCTGGGTTAAATAACGATTAAATACTAGACCTCTGAATTCCTCCGGGAGTTTGGGGGTTTGGTATTTAGGACGCTAATATTTAAAACATCAAAAAAATATTAAAAAAACATTAGAAAAATTACTAGAGAATTCTTTTGTGATTTTTCAAGGAAATTTATCTATTTCTCTAGTAGATAGAAAATTCTTTTATCAATAGTTTTTATAAGTAGTTTTTACAGGCAGTTTTTAGCAGTTTTTACAGGTAGTTTGCTAAATCATCATTAACTAAGAGGATGTCTAAGAAGCCAATATTTGTTTAACATTGGGAACTAAAGTCACGACTAATAAGATAAATTCAAAATCTGCATAATTATGCGTAGTTATATTGATGATCAATCTCTATCAAGATGAGATTAGAAAACTATCAAGATAGGATGGGGGGATTTTTTTGGTTATGATAATCCTAAAGAATTAATTTGTAGGTATTTATGACTTTTACTGCTGGACTGTGGAAAACCATTAACCCCATTTATCAAGCCATTCTCGACCATCCCTTCAACCAACAACTCGCTCAAGGAACCTTGCCCCAGGAGCAGTTTCAGTTTTATCTCAAACAAGACGCTTTGTATTTAGTAGACTTTGCGAAGGCTTTGGCTTTAATTAGTGCGAAATCTTCTACGGTTGATCTAGTTGTGGAATTTCTCCATTTTGCAGAGGGAGCCATCATTGCCGAGCGGGGACTCCATGAATATTACTTCCAGGTCTACAATACCCAACTAGATGTAGAGTATGCGCCGGGATGTTTTAGTTATACTAATTATCTGCTGGCTACGGCTTCCTTACGCAGTTATGAAGAAGCGATCGCGGCGGTGCTTCCCTGTTTTTGGATTTATCGTGAGGTAGGGAGTCACATTTATCAGCATTCCCGCCAGAGTCCTCCTAGCCACAACTCCTACCAAAAATGGATTGATACTTACGCTGGAGAAGAGTTTGGCGTGGTGGTGGATAAGGCGATCGCCATCACTGATCAAATTGCTGCCCAGACTACTCCCCACATCAGGGATCTAATGCAAACTGCTTTTATTAATTCTACCCGCCTTGAATGGATATTCTGGGATAGTGCCTACCACTTAGAGCAATGGCAACCCCAAATTAATTCCTAAATTAATTAATATTGCATTTAATTTCAGCAATTTTCTAAGGTCAGATAACTCTATGGCTAACTCTCCAGACCCCCCGATCGTCGCCACCCTCCAACATCAAATATCTTGCCTAGAAAACGAGATTACAGAATTAAAAAAATCGACAACAAGCCTGCGTAACATCGCTGCAACGATACCCGGAGTAATTTATCGATTTTCTTGCCGGAATGGGGTCTGGACGATCGATTATATGAGCGATCGCATCTACGACATTATGGGGGTGACGGCGGCGGCAGTTATGGCAGATATGAATGCTTTTGCTGCCAGAATACATCCCGAAGATGTCCCCGGCTATGTAGCTTCTGTGGAAGCAGTCCTCGAAACCCTTAGCCCTTGGCAATATGAAGGCAGGTTTATTAAGCCTGATGGCGAAATCCGCTGGTGGCAAGGTTCTTCGATCCCCTCTAAAGACGAGGAAGGAACTTTGGTTTTTAATGGAGTTTTTTTTGATGTGACCGATCGCCACGAACTAGAAACTGCTCTCCAAGAGGCAAATCAGAATCTAGAAGCCAAAGTTCAACAGCGAACCCAAGAACTAGAAACCACAATTTCTCAACTCCAAGCAGAAATTAACCAACGCCAAGAAGTAGAAGTAGCACTGCTAGCAAGTGAATCTCGGTTCCAGAAACTGGCAGCAAACTTGCCGGGGATGATCTATCAGTTCCGCCTCGCCCCAGATCAGAACTCTTCTTTCCTCTACGTCAGCCCCTTTTCTCAAGAACTATACGAACTATCTCCAGAGGCGATTCAACAAGATGCGTCTATTGTGTTTACCTGCGTTCACCCCGAAGACTTAGAATTTGTGACTAAATCAATTGCTGAATCAGCCAAATCCCTACAGTCTTGGGATTATACATTTAGAATTACTACTTCTTCCAACAAACTCAAGTGGTTACGAGGTTCTTCCCGTCCAGAATTACAACCCGATGGTTCCATTATCTGGGATGGAGTGAGTACTGATATTACTGCCCAAATGCAAGCAGAGCAGGAGTTACGCATTACTGCCTCAAACTTGGATGCCATACTTGTCTCGGCTCCCGTGTTGTTGTTTGCGGTTAATCGTCAGGGAATTTTTACTTTTTCTAAGGGCAAGGCTTTGGCATCCTTGGGGCTGAAGCCCAATGAAGTGGTGGGATTATCAATTTATGATTTGTACGCTGATCTGCCAGAGGTTTTGGCAAATATTACTAGAGCTTTAGCTAGAGAGGAAATTAGTGATCATGAGGTAAAGTTAGGCGATCTTTGGTTTGAAATTCGCTATGCACCAGCTTTTGACCCCATGGGGAAAGCGATCGGGGCTGTGGGAGTTGCGGTAGATATTACAGAGCGCAAGAACTCAGAAGCTGATCTCCAACGCTTTCGACAGGTGGTAGAAAGTTCTAGTGATGCCGTGGGGATTTCTGACATGACAGGGCATCACATTTATCAAAATCATGCCTTTAATGAACTTTTTGGCTATGAGACTCCAGAGGAGTTTGTGATGGCGGGGGGTGTGGCGGCGGCTTTTGCCAATCCCACAGTTGCTGAAGATGTCTTACAAACTATTATTAAGGGATATCAATGGATGGGAGAAGCCGATCAAAAAAATAAATCTGGCAATATAGTTCGCACTCTCCTCCGGGCTTTCCCAATTCGAGATGCAAAGGGAGAGTCGATCGCCATTGCTGGGATTAGTACAGATATTTCTGCCCAGAAGGAAATCGAAGATGCTCTCCGGCAGCAAGAGGCTTTGTTCCGGGGCATTTTTGAACAATCAACCATGGGTATTGCCTTAATAGATATGGGGGCAAACTTTTTGGATGTCAATGAGAGATTTTGCCAGATACTACAATACAGAAAGCAGGAGTTGTTACAAAAGAAAGTTGCTGAGGTTAGCTACCCAGAAGATATGGAACTCGACTTTCAGTACGGAATGCAATTATTTAGGGGCGAGATTGCGAATTATTCCCTAGAGAAACGCTTTATTCGCTCTGATGGCAGTCTCGTTTGGGCAAATATTTCGGTCTACCTAATCCGTGATACCAACGGCAATATCAAATATGCGGTGGGCATCATTGAAGATATTAACGATCGTAAACAAGCCGAAACAAAACTCCGGGAACGGATGCACCAAGAAGCATTAATTAATCAGATTGGCACTCAGATTCGCAATTCTCTAGATTTGGACAAAATCTTACAAACCGCCGCCGAAGAAGTTTTTACTCGATTAAAAATTGATGCCTGTATGTCCTCTTGGTATAGCAGTAAGCCCTCCAGTTGGCATATATACAAAGAAGCAAAAAAAGATGAGCTACCTAGTCTGATTGGGATTTATCCGGTAGACCCAGAGGATTTGCTAGTCAAATGTCTGCAAGCGCAGGAAAGAATTGTGATCTCAGATACTATGAGCGTTGAAAATGATGAGCTGCAATCAGCGTTTAGATCGATCGGTTATCGAGCAGTGATCTCCATGCCTATCAAAACCCAGTCGGGCAAAATAGGGTTTTTCTCGGTGTTCCAAGTTCAAGACCCCCGGCAGTGGAGTGATAGTGAGTTGGAGTTGATGGTGGCTGTGCGGGATCAACTGGTGATTGCCCTCAACCAAGGTGAACTCTATGCCCAGAGTCAAGCTGCTACCTTCAAAGCCGAACATCAGGCTCAGGAACTGGAGCAAGCCATCCAAGAACTGGACAGTACCCAAGCCCGGATGATCCAAACCGAAAAGATGTCCAGCTTGGGGCAGTTGGTAGCAGGGGTTGCCCACGAGATTAATAATCCAGTGAATTTTATCTACGGTAATCTTTCCCATGTCAATGAATATACGGATAATTTATTACACCTTTTGGAGTTGTACCAACAGTTTTACCCCCAGCCAGCAACAGCGATCGTACATGAAGCCGAAGAGATCGACCTCGAATTTTTGATGGAAGATTTACCGAAGATGATTAACTCCATGAAAATGGGAGCCGATCGCATCAAAACCATCGTCGCTTCCCTCCGCAACTTCTCCCGGATGGATGAGGCGGAAATGAAGGATGTGGATATCCATGAGGGCTTAGAAAGTACCTTGATGATCTTACAAAGCCGGATCAAAGCCACCAGCGATCGACCAGAGGTAGTAATTGTGAAAAACTATGGAAAACTTCCTCTAGTAGACTGCTATGCCGGGCAACTCAACCAAGTATTTATGAATATTCTCAGCAATGCCCTCGATGCCATGGAAGAGGCAGACCAAAAGCGCACCAAGGAAGAAAGACAAGATTGCCCAAACACCATTTATATTTCCACAGAGTTGGCATCCTCCACTCAAGTCAGAATTAGCATCAAGGACAACGGTACAGGCATCCCCGAAAAAGTCCGCCAGCGTATTTTTGATCCCTTTTTCACCACCAAGAGCGTGGGCAAAGGTACAGGTATGGGGCTAGCTATTAGTTATCAGATTGTGGTTGATCGGCATCACGGAACTCTCGAATGTATTTCCCAACCCGGAGCAGGCACTGAGTTTGTGATCCAAATTCCTTTAACCAACGTATCTTCATCTTGAGTTGACCTTAAATTCAAGAAATTTAATTGTTGATTTGCCCTTAAATTCCTATGTCCTCAAAAGCCATAAACTCAGAACTAGAGATGCTCCGCCAACGGGTTACAGAATTGGAAGCACAGATAGCCAGTCAAGCCCAATCTGAACAAGAACTTTTGCATATTTTTGCTGCCCTAGATGATTTAGTCCTTGTAATTGATGATCAAGGTTACTACAGAAAGATTATTGCCACCAATCCCAACCTGCTCTACCAACCCAGTCACGCTCTGATTAATAAATGCTTTCACGAGGTCCTACCCCTAGATTTTGCCAATAGCTTTCTCGAAAAAGTGCGCCAGACTCTTAGTTCAGGAAAAAAAAGTTTTCTGGAGTACAGTTTGCCAGTTAACGGTCAATTAGTTTGGTTTGAGGCTAGTATTTCACCCCTATCATCGACTTTAATCGTGGCAATTATTCGGGATATCAGCGATCGCAAAGCTGCCGAATTAGAGTTACAACAATCTCAGGCAGAACTAGAAACTAAAGTTATTGAACGTACCCAACAACTCCAAGCCACTATTGTCCATCAACAAAAGCTAGAGATAGAGCGCAAAAAAGCAGAAATTGCCCTAGAAAAAGACCGGGAGTTTCTCAAGACTCTGCTGGATAATCTTGTAGATGGCATTGTCGCCTGTGATGCCCAGGGTAAACTCACTCTCTTTAACAAGGCAACCAAAGAATTTCATGGCTTGCCCCCCCAACCAATCCCCGCCGATAGTTGGGCGGAATACTACGGACTATATCATAGTGATAGCTTGACCCCAATGGCTATGGCAGAGATTCCCCTATTCCGGGCTTTGGCAGGAGAAATAGTCAAGAATGCCGAAATGGTGATTATTCCTAATCAGGGTAAGCAACGGACTTTGTTAGCTAGCGGTCAGGCTTTCTTTGATGCTCAGGGGAATAAACTGGGAGCAGTAGTAGTGATGCATGATATTAGCGATCGCAAAGCCGCCGAACTTGCCCTCCAAGCTGCCAATACCAACCTAGAACTCCGGGTCGAAGAAAGAACTGCCGCCCTCCAAGAAACCCTCACCGCCCTAGAAGCTAGCGAAGAGAAGTTTCGGAGTTTGGTAGAAAATGCCAATGATTTAATCTATACCCACGATCGATCTGGGATCATTACCTATCTTTCCCCCCATCTCCAATCCATGCTTGGCTATGACCCCGAGGAAGTCCTTGGACATAACTTTGCTGACTATGTTTATCCAGAGCATCTCCAGAAGGCTTTGGAGTTTCATGAATTGATTGTAACTACAGGAGAAAAGCAGTCGGGGCTAGAGTTTCAGATGCGGCGGCGGGATGGCAGTTGGTGTTGGCTAGTTTGTAATACCGGAATTTTGAGAAATCGCCAAGGAGAGATGGTGGAGTTTCAAGGAATTGCGAGGGATATTAGCGATCGAAAAATCATTGAGCAGCAACTAATCCAACAAACCGAAGACCTTGCCAACACCCTAGAAGAACTCAGCCGGACTCAATCCCACCTAATTCAAAGTGAAAAAATGTCTTCCCTTGGGCAGTTAGTCGCCGGAGTTGCCCACGAGATCAACAACCCCATCAACTTTATCTATGGCAACTTAAATCATGCCAATGAATATATTCAGGGGCTTTTGGAATTAATGCAACTATATCAACAGCATTATCCAAATATCGTGCCAGCAATTCAAGATCAAGCGGAGGAAATTGATCTAGATTTTGTGATCAATGACCTACCCAAGCTGATGAAATCTATGCGGACTGGAGCCGAACGCATCCAAAAAATCGTCCTCTCCCTCAGAACTTTCTCCAGAATGGACGAATCCGAAAGAAAATCTGTAGACATTCATGAAGGGCTTGATAGTGCGTTGATGATCCTTGAACATCGCTTGCAAGAGACTCCAGACCATCCGGCGGTAGAAATTGTTAAAGATTATGCCCCTCTGCCGGCGATCGAGTGCTACGCTGGGGAACTAAATCAGGTATTTATGAATATTCTCAGTAATGCCCTAGATACCCTAGAGAAGAAAGAGCAAAATCCCCACCCGACCATCCATATTGCGACAGAACTAGTAAATTCCTTCTCCGGTATCCCTCAAGTCAGAATCCAGATCAAAGATAATGGCAGGGGAATTCCTGAAGCTATCCAGCAACGTATTTTTGATCCCTTCTTCACAACCAAAGATGTAGGTAAAGGCACGGGCATGGGGTTAGCAATTAGTTATCAAATTATTGTCGATCGCCATCACGGAACCCTAGAATGTATTTCCCAGCCAGAACAAGGGACAGAATTCATCATCCAAATCCCCGTTAGCAGTTGACAGTGAACAGTTAGCAGTTAGCAGTTAGCAGTTATTTTATGGGCGGAATTTCGTAGATTATTTACTGCCGATCGCAAAACCACGACATCGGGGCAGTTCTTGGGGATTTTCGTCTAGTTTCCATGCTTGAACAGAGTTAAAACCCGCACTAGTGAGCATGTAGCCAAGGCAGTATAAGCTGGGAACCCAGTAATTTGTGTGATTATTGCCGTATTCATTAGTTGGGTAAAATTCCATCACCATTTGATTGTTGCTATAGCCATAACCCAAACCGCCTTGGTAGGGACTAAAATCATCTAAAATTGCTGACTCCACACAGATCTGTTGATCACAAATTGCTGCTAGTTTGTCGATCGCCAACAATGGATAACGTAGATGGTAAAGCGTGCCAAAAAAGAAAATCACATCAAACCGACCTAATTCTGCCTCACTGACCTCATAGACACTCATCTCTCGGCGCTGACACACCTGCTCACTGTAGCCCCACGCACTACGACATAGATCAAACGTTTCCCAAGCTGGACGCTGGCGTTGATCAAGAAAGCCTAGATAATCAGAAAAATCATCGATCGCCACTACTTCCTTTGCACCCCGCCGCAACGCCTCAAAGCTCCAATAGCCATCCCAAGCCCCCACATCTAGAACTCGTTTACCAGTTAAATCTTCAGGAATGCCGTACATCTCCGCATCCAAGGGCGCCCAGCCGGGAGTCACAGTGCCATCGGGCAGGGGAATTTTGTGATACCAAAAAGGTACTGCCGCAATTTGCTCAGCGAGATTAGTTTGATTAACTTGATTATGCTTGGGGGAAAAATTCAACATTATTTCTAGTATGGTGGGAATGCTTTCATCAATTAGAATTGTCTGTAGTAACCTATCAAACTTAAACCATCAAGATCAAGATTAAAACGGAGACTCTTTTGATTTCCTACTTCTTTGATTCTGTGATTTATCCACAATTCATCAGCAACTAAATTTAGCACCGAAACCATGACTCTCACTCTCTACAATAGCTTGACACGCCAAAAGGAAAATTTTCAAACCCTCGTACCGGGACAGGCGAAGCTCTATTGCTGCGGGGTGACGGTCTATGATTATTGCCATTTGGGTCATGCCCGGACTTGCTTAGTGTGGGATGTGGCGCGGCGTTATTTGCAATGGCTGGGCTATGAGGTGGAATATATCCAGAATTTCACAGATATTGATGACAAGATTCTCAATCGAGCCAGGGCAGAAGGTAGCTCCATGGAAGCAGTATCAGAAAAATTTATTGCTGCCTACTTTGAGGATATGGAACGGCTGCACATTGGCAAGGCTGATGCCTATCCCCGGGCAACCCATGTGCTGGATGGGATCAAAAGACTGGTGGCAGAATTGGAACAGAAGGGCGTTGCTTATGCGGCTGGGGGCGATGTCTACTATGCAGTGCGGAAGTTTCCCGGCTATGGCAAGTTATCGGGCAGGAAACTGGAGGATTTGCAAGCAGGAGCCAGTGGTCGAGTCCAAGAGACGGAGGAAGCCAAAAAACAGGATGCCTTTGATTTTGCCTTGTGGAAGGGAGTAA
>JAIMKT010000013.1:1732-4079 GCA_020692245.1 Microcoleus sp. GA_180221_E-2-1-MAG-45_12 | reverse complement strand
GTGAGGGCAGACCGGGGTGGCATATTGAGTGTAGTGCGATGGTGCGCGATCGCCTAGGGGAAACCATTGATATTCACATGGGCGGGGCGGATTTGATCTTTCCTCACCACGAGAACGAAATTGCCCAATCGGAGGCAGCCACCGGGAAACCCTTAGCTAATTATTGGCTCCACAATGGCATGGTGATGGTGGATGGGGAGAAAATGTCTAAGTCCCTAGGGAATTTTACGACCATCCGGGAATTGCTCGATCGAGGGGTTGACCCCATGGCTGTGCGGCTATTTATTCTCCAAACCCACTACCGCAAACCCATAGATTTTACCCAAGAGGCGATCGAGGCGGCGACTAATGGCTGGCAGACCCTGAAGGAAAGTCTTCTCTTTGGTTATGAGTACGGCGATCGCTGGGATTGGCAGATCCCCGAAATCCTGTCCGGTGCTGCTGTCCAGAAATCCCTAGATAATCACTACACACAAGAATTTGCTCAGGCTGTTAATGAAGATTTGAACTTTACTGGCGGTCTAGTTGTGTTATTTGAACTAGCGAAAGAACTCCGGCGCGATCGCAACCTGATGATCCACGAAGGCAAAACTGCGACTTCCCCAGAGAAATTAGAGGAGATGTGGCAAACTTTGGTGAATCTGTCTCAGGTGTTGGGGTTTGCTGTGGCAGCAACGGAACTGGAATCCATGGAGGAATCAACATCAGAAACCTTGAGTGAAGCCATGATTGAACTAGCCATTAGTCAGCGTCAAGCTGCCAGAAAAGCCAAAAACTTCGCCGAGAGCGATCGCATCCGCCAAGAACTCCAAAGCCAAGGGATCGTCATCATTGATAGTCCTGATGGCAATACCCGTTGGCATCGTATCTAGGAATGTACTTAAATTTGACAGCAAGAAATATGGATATGGACATGAATATAGTTGTAACCAATGATGATGGCATTGATGCACCGGGAATTAAAGCCCTGCAAAAAGCGATCGATAGCCGGGGGATAATTGTCGCTCCCCTAGAACACCATTCTGGCTGTGGACACCAAGTAACTACCGATAAACCAATTCTGGTGGAGTCTCGATCGCAGATTGAATACGCTGTGGGTGGGACTCCTACCGATTGTGTCCGCCTTGCTCTGACTCATTTCTGCCCCAGTGTGACGGCCGTACTTTCGGGAATTAATGCGGGGGGAAACCTAGGTGTAGATGTCTATATTTCGGGAACCGTTGCTGCCGTGCGAGAAGCTGCCATTCATGGGGTGACGGGGATTGCGATTTCTCAGTATATAAAAAAGGGACTAGCGATCGACTGGGATTTGTCTGCCAAGCTCACCACTATGGTCTTAGAAGACCTCCTCTACCGCCCCATAGAGCCGGGAACTTTCTGGAATGTCAATCTTCCCCATCTCACTAGTGATGCTCCGCCCCCCGCCATGATCTTCTGTCCCCCCAGTACCCAACCCCTACCCCTGAAGTATTTTCAAGAAGGTGATGCTTTTTCCTACGTGGGGGAATATGGCAAGCGGGAACGAGAGCCGGGAACCGATGTGGATGTATGCTTTTCCGATAATATTGCCGTGACACAGCTACATCTTTATTGAAAATTCATGTATTTGTGGATATATAGTTAGAAGTGGTTACTAGAATATCTGGCGGGTGCTTACTAAGTATTTAATCTGAATCAATGTAAATCAATCTAAATATTAAGGATTATTTCTATGATTACCAACATTCTTCCCAATTCATGCCAAAATTCATCTCCTATCCATGATTCCTTTGTAAACATTAGTGATATAGAAATGGCAGCCATTACTGGAGGTTCACAACTTCCCCCTCTTATCGGGGTGGATCCAGAACAGGTAAATAAATTTCTTTTTCTAAGACGTTGGGAAGCCAGATTTAATGCAGGGAATCCTAACTTACCTTTGGTAGCACAAAGACTAATTAATGGTTACTATAAAGGAACTAATAAACCAGAGTACATAAGTCGTTTTGCGGGATGGAGAAATTTTGCTCCCCAAATTTTTAATTTCCTTCCCTTGACAGCAGGAGCAACCCCGGAAGCAATTAATTCTGCCGCCTCATTCCTAGCTCTTTTCTAAAGAACGCATATTCACTACTTTTGAAGGACTTTGCTGCTTCCGCCTTTCCTGTAAAGCCTTATCAACTAATTTTGAAACTAGCCAAGAGACGGATCGTTCATCTGCCTCTGCCCATTCTTCTAATTCTTTTTTCCACTCTGAAGGAATGTAAGCTACCACTCTATCTAAGTCTGTTTTTCCGCCCATAGTAATTTTTGTTCTTAATTTTTCTTATATCCAGCATACAGGCAACACGCTAACCTGTGATATGCT
>JAIMKT010000013.1:0-1701 GCA_020692245.1 Microcoleus sp. GA_180221_E-2-1-MAG-45_12 | reverse complement strand
AAAGAATAACAAAAACTTTAGATATGAACCAGAAAAATTTGCTTTCGATCGCCGCCGATTTTGTGCAGCCGTCAATTAATCGAGGGATTGTATTGCTCTCAGCTAAGGAAATGGACAAGATGCGCCGTGTTGGAAAACTTGCTGCAAATCTCCTCAATCATCTCGAACCAATGGTGCAACCCGGAGTGAGTACGCAAGCTTTAAATGATGAGGCAGCGAGTTGGATGCAAGCTCATAGTGCCATCAGTGCCACTCTTGGTTATGCCCCTCCCGGTCATCCTCCGTTTACAGGGTCTATTTGTACTAGCGTTAATGAAGTGGTTTGTCATGGAATTCCGAACCCAAAGCAAATTCTTAAAGACGGCGATATTATCAATATTGATGTAACCCCACTTCTAGAAGGCTATCATGGCGACACATCTAGAACATTTCTAGTTGGTCAGGTATCTGCAACAGCTCGAAAATTGGTTGAAGCTACTCAAGAATCGATGATGCGGGGGATTGCTGAAATCAAGCCGGGGGCAAGAATTGGTGATATAGGCGCTGCAATTCAAGAATATGCCGAGGCGAGTGGATTCTCAGTGGTTCGAGATATGGTTGGGCATGGCATTGGCAGGCAGATGCATACGGAGTTTCAAGTTCCTCACTATGGCAAACGAGGTAGTGGGGTGAAACTGCGTCCGGGAATGGTTTTTACGGTTGAACCAATGTTAAATGAAGGGACTTATGAGCTTAAATTTCTTGCAGATCGTTGGACTGTGATTACGAAAGACAAAAAACTCTCTGCTCAGTTTGAACATACAGTTGCCGTTACAGATAAAGGTGTAGAGATATTAACTCTTGCTTAAATGTTAGAGAAGCATTGATTTCTGGCATTAATACCCAACCCCTACCCCTGAAATATTTGCAAGCAGGTGATGCTTTTTCCTACGTGGGAGAATATGGCAAGCGGAAGAGCTGGGAACTGATGTAGATGTCTGCTTCTCAGATAATATTGCAGTCATACAATTACATCTTTATTAAAATTTATTTATTTATGGATATATAGTTGGAAATAGTCACTAAAATATTTGGAGGGTGTTCACTAAGCATTTAATCTAAATCAATGTAAATTAATCTAAATATTAAGGATTATTTCTATGATTACCAACATCCTTCCCAATTCATGTCAGAATTCATCTCCCATCCATAATTCCTTTACAGACCTTAGTGATACAGAGATGGCAGCCACTACTGGAGGTTCAATGGTTCGTGATTTGCCTATGCCGGATATAGATCAAGTAAATAAATTTCTTTTTCTAAGACGTTGGGAAGCTAGATTTAATGCTGGTAATCCTAATTTACCTTTAGTGGCGCAAAGACTAATTAATGGTTACTACAAAGGAACAAATAAAGCTGAGTATGCAGGTGCTTTTACGATTTCTAGTGGTGCTGGTTGGAAAAACTTTGCTCCCCAAATTTTTAATTTCCTTCCCTTTACGGCAGGTGGAACCCCAGAAGCAATTAATTCCGCAGCATCTTTCCTATCTCTTTTCTAGGTATTTAGAGTAATTCTAAATAGTAATCAAAACTACGTAAATCCAAGATTAAACCAAAGAAGAATCGACGTGACGGCAGTGATCTCCGGGATTAATATGGGGGAAACGTAGACGTAGTAAGTTTTTTTAAGAATTAGGATTAAAAACTAATTTCAGGTGATCA
>JAIMKT010000105.1 GCA_020692245.1 Microcoleus sp. GA_180221_E-2-1-MAG-45_12 | reverse complement strand
CTCGTAAGCAAAGAGAAGAAGCAGCCAGAATTCTGGCAGACCCAGAGAATCCTAGTCATCCAGAGGAAAAACCTGTGAATCCTGCGATCGCGCGCATTGCCACGGGGGGAATTGCTGGGGTTTTAGCAGGCTTATTTGGGATTGGAGGCGGGGTGATTATGGTTCCCATGCAGATGCTGCTCTTGGGGGAAACAATCAAAGTTGCCATCCAGACTAGCTTAGGGGTGATTATGATTACGGCGATCGCGGCGGCTTCTGGTCACTATTTCGCTGGGAATGTACTATTTCTAGAGGGGCTAATTTTAGGTAGTGGGGGTTTAGTTGGGGCGCAGATTAGTACCCGATTTTTACCCAAACTCCCCGATCAAGTAGTGAGTTTTGCCTTCCGAGCCTTGTTAGCTTTGTTATCAGTTAATGTCTTTTGGCAAGCTTGGACAAGATTTAATGCTAGGTAGCTAGAAATCATCAAGAATAGCCGAGATGACTAAATTGATGAAAGGGAATCTTAGTGCGGGTGTTGACGGCGGCGAGAGAATCATATAAACCATTGCGCTCTCGTTCTGCCACAATTTTTACTGCTGCTTCTGGGCTTACTCCACAGGTAATTAACTCCTCTACGGAAAAACTATTGAGACATTGCCAAGACTGTTCGGGAGGTATTAACGATTGGCGATCGAACATAACTAGAGGCTCTAGTCGTTCCAGATAACTTACAGGCAAACCGCCTTGACTGATTAACTGGTCGAGATTTGCAAAAATCATCCCTCGCTGCCGGAGGCGATCGATCTGGTTGGCATAGACAATGGGCAGACCCAAATGATAGACCAGTTCGTGTTTAGAGCATTTGTTCACATCTATCTTGCCGTGGTGGCGAGCAATTAACTGGGCAGTGGGACGATCGACGGGCAGCAGTTGACTTTTAGGACAAATTTTAATTAAAAAAGATTTGCGGAGATACAGAGCTACACCGACCTGCCCTAACCACACAAGGGTAACTAAACTAGAACCAGACAGGGCGATCGCTCCTGCTGTTACCCCCAATCCCAGCGCTACCCAAGGAAAAGTCCTCGCCCGATAACCTGCATAACAGATGGCTAAACCGCCTAGGTGGGGAAACAGAGACCACCAGACCCAATTTGGAGTTTGTTTTAACCAGTTGTAGGTACTAGACACGATCGCTCCCCTTTTACCTTGCTGCTACTTGCTGCTAACTTTAGAGAATCAAGAATTATAGAGAATCAAGAATTTTCCGGCGCTTTTCTTCATACTCTTCTGCGGTAATCACTCCCATATCATAGAGCTTTTTTAGTTCTCCTAAAACTGCCACCCGGTCTCTAGCAGATTCTGTAGTTAAGGAATTTTGGTAGGCGGGTAATCGCTGGTTAAACTGGGCATCGAAGGCTCGATCGGACATCAGGATTAACCCCAGAAATTCAAAAAAAGCAATAATTGCTGGCAATCCTGTCCAGAAGAAAAGGAGGTAGATAATTCCTGCAAAGTTTTGTCCTAGGTAAAATTTATGAATCCCGATCGACCCCAAAAACAAAGCCATGAGAGCCGCAGTTACTTTATTCTTCATGCTCGCCTCAACCAAACTTGATCTCTAAGTTATTAAAATTATGAAAGTTATTAAAATCATGAAGTTAATTTCATTAAATCAACACTCCCCATTCTAGCTATTTTTCTTCGGCTTTTTGGTTAGCTTCGTCATCAGAAAGTACAGAACTAGGATACCGATCTGGGCTTCTAGAAGGGTAAAGTAGCCCCGGAATAAATAGTTAAGATTTGTGTGGGAGTTAACAACAAAAACGACACCCCCCAAAACTATGAAGGGTATCAACTTTAATTGAGTTAATTTTAGCGGAGAACTAACCCATCCCCGGCTAGAGTGAGGCTCGATCATAGGATTATTTTCAGAGCATAGGTACTAAGGGCTTGATCAGGAGTAGCTTGAAAATTAGGTCAAAAGTAACTTCTTGATCAGCCACTATCTCTAAAATAAACCATTCACCCTTTAGTCTGCACTAAGAAATTTTAGATAGTCTTCAAGGCTTTCTTAATATCCTCAACCTTCTCGATCGCCTCATGCCGGGGATTAAGCCTAAATTTCATCCTCAAGGGTCTCATCATCTTCTTCTACATCTTGGGGATTGACGGTATTAGCAGCCACTACAGCACCCTTGTCTAGTTTTTCCCGGACGAGGCGATCGATCTCTGCTGTCAGTTCTGGGCGTTCATCAAAATATTTAATGGTGTTATCCCGTCCCTGCCCAATATTTTCCCCGTTGTAGCTATACCATGCACCCTTACGGAGGATCACATCGGTTTGCTCTGCCAAATCTACGAGGCAACCAATCTGAGAAATTCCCTGCCCGAAGATAATATCAAATTCCGCATTCCGAAAAGGAGGAGCCACTTTATTTTTGGCAACCTTGACCTTGACCCGAATCCCGTACTCGCCCTCAGTTCCTTTTTTCAGGGTTTGAATCCGGCGGATATCCAGACGGACGGAAGCATAGAACTTGAGGGCATTTCCCCCGGTGGTGACATCAGGGCTGCCGTAGGTGACTCCAATTTTTTGGCGGAGCTGGTTCAGGAAAATGACCGTACAGCCAGTTTTGCCCATGTTGCCCGTAATTTTCCGCAGAGCCTTACTCATTAACCGGGCTTGCAGACCCACCTGCATATCTCCCATTTCCCCTTCAATTTCTGCCTTGGGAACGAGGGCGGCTACAGAGTCGATAATGATCACATCCACGGCGGACGATCGTACCAGTTGATCCACAATTTCTAGGGCAGATTCGCCATTATCGGGTTGAGCCACTAACAGATTCTCCACATCTACACCCAACACCGCCGCATAGGCAGGATCTAGGGCATGTTCTGCATCCACAAACGCCGCTACCCCCCCAGCTTTTTGAATTTCAGCGAGGGCATGGAGGGCTAGGGTAGTTTTCCCAGAACTTTCGGGCCCATAAATTTCAATGACTCTGCCCTTGGGTAGTCCACCACCCAGAGCCAAATCTAGGGTAATGGCTCCGGTAGAAATTGTCTCCACCACCATCTGGGTCGCATCCCCTAGGCGCATAATGGCTCCCTTGCCAAAACTACGTTCAATTTGGGTAAGGACTGCTTTTAGTGCCTTGTCCTTGGCTGGATCGTTTGCCGCTGTTGCCATAGTTCCCTCAAAAATAATATTGTTCAGTTAGTTAATTTTAGACTAGAGATATGCTAGAGATTAATGCTTTTTAAGCCCGATCGCACGATAATACAATTATACTATAGAAGCTATAAGAACTGGCTAATGGATATTTATTTAGATCAAGTACTCACCGATGAATTGATGAGTGTGGGCGGGTTGACAGCCTATATTCAGTCCCTCTTGGAGGACGATCGCCACCTGCGGCAAGTGTGGGTGACAGGGGAAGTATCGAGCCTGAATAATCATGGATTAGGTTTATTTCTAACTCTCCGAGATCCCGACAATGGCGACCAGATTAAAGCCGTGGTCTGGCGGAAACAACTGCCCAAGCTCACCGTAACTCCTGAAGTGGGCGACCAGATAATTCTTTTGGGAACCATGAAAATTTATGCCCCTAGAGGAGAGTACCGCCTCCAAGGATGGCAAATATTACCCGCCGGAGAAGGACTGCAAGCTATCCGCGATCGCCAACTCAAAGCCCGATTAACCGCCGAAGGTTTATTTGACTCCGCCAACAAACGCCCCCTACCGATCCATCCCCAAATTATTGCCGTGGTGACATCTCCTCTGGCTGCTGCTTGGGGAGATATCAAGAAAACCCTAGTCCATCGTTATCCGGGTTTAAGAATATTACTCTCTCCGGCGACGGTGCAGGGAGAATCAGCCCCTAGATCAATTCTCGAAGCGATCGAGCGAGTGGCCCGTGACGGCAGAGCCGAGGTGATTATCTTGGCAAGGGGCGGCGGGGCAGTGGAAGATTTAGCTTGTTTTAATAATGAGTTGGTAGTGCGGGCGATCGCCACTTCACCGATCCCAGTGGTGACAGGTATTGGTCATGAACGAGATGAAACCCTAGCGGACTTGGCAGCAGATTACGTTGCCCCCACACCCACGGCGGCGGCGATCGCCATCATTCCCCCCTTGGCAGATTTGCGTCAAGACTATCAAAATCTAACTAATCTCCTCAAGGCAGCAGTCCACCAGCGTCTAGCCCAAGAAACAAAACACCTCCAACATCTCCAACAGCGCCTTGAACCCAGTCGCCTTCGTAGAGAAATTACACGGGAAAAACAGGTAATTAACTATCAGCAACAACGGTTAATTTCTACCACAAAGCAACGCCTACAATTTGCCACCCAACACCTTTATTTGTTGGAACAAAAACTCCAAGCCCTAGACCCCCATGCTATTCTCCAAAGAGGCTACGCTGTGGTGCGATCGAGCCGGGGTAAAATTCTCCGGGAAGGGGATCAGATCACTGTGGGGCAGAGTCTTGATATTCAACTATCTCAAAGGACAATTAAAGCAAAAATTACCGAGATTACCGAAATTACTTGAGATTACCAAAATTACCGAGATTATCCTAAAAATCATTAAATAACCTATGGCAAAAAGTAAAAACTGGAATTATGAAGTTACGGTGGCGAAAGTTGAGGAGATTATTAATCAAATTGAGTCGGGAAAATTAGAACTTTCTGAAGTATTTACCCAATTTACCACTGCCACAACTCATCTTCAACAATGTAAAGATTTCTTGGAGCATCAACAAAAACAAATGAACCTATTAATTGAAACTTTGGAAGATTCCCCAGAAAGTTATTTAGAAGAAGAGGAGTTTTAATTTTATGCCTCCTACTATTAATGCTCAAGCTATTGATATTCGTTACTTAATTGACAATTTTGGACTGCAAAGGATCCGGGAGCCACAGTTTTTTCTCGAGTGGCAGGAAGCCCTCCCAAAATATGATGTGGTAAGAATCCTTAAGAAATTGGGAGCAATGGCTTGATTGGGGAATTAGCAGCTTTAGGTGCTGCTTTTTTATGGGCTGCTTCCTCCGTGGGTTATGGCAGTCTGGGGAAGAGAATCCCGCCTTTAGAATTAAATTTAATTAAGGGTTCGATCGCCCTCTTTTTCCTAATTATTACTCTCGCAATTCAAGCCCTTCTCCAGCAAGATTTCACCCTGATTACTCTGCAAATTCCCTTGCCAACCCTCGGTTTATTAATCCTCAGTGGAGTTATCGGCATCGGCATTGGAGATACCGCTTACTTTCACGCTATTAATAATTTGGGTGCCAGAAGAACCCTATTAATTGAAACCCTTGCTTCACCCCTGTCGGCGCTCCTTGCTTTAGCTTTTCTCCAAGAAGTTTTAAGTAGTTTTGCTTGGCTGGGAATTTTGTTGACTTTGCTAGGCGTGGGCTGGGTAATTAGTGAACGGACTCCAGAAGTAGGCACAGTGAAACATCCCTTGATTGGAATAGGCTGGGGCTTATTGGCGGCGGGGTGTCAGGCGACGGGAGCGGTGATGTCTCGTAGTGCTTTTATGGCGGGAGAAGTTAACGCTGTCTGGAGTACTGCCCTGCGTTTATTTGGGGGTTTGGTAATTGTTTTAATTTTATTAAAAGTTCAATCTGTCAAATCTGGGGGCGCAGAAACTAAGAAGTTGCCGGAAATTACCTTCACCAAAAAGTTAATCCTTGCCCTCATAATCATTGCTTTCACTAGCACCTATCTAGGAATTTGGCTCCAGCAGATATCTCTGAAATTTGCCCCAGCAGGTATCGCCCAAACGCTCCTCGGCACCAGTCCTCTGTTTGTGCTGCCGATCGTCCTCCTCCGGGGAGAACACATTTCTTTGCGGGCTTGCCTTGGGGTGATGGTAGCGATCGCCGGGATTGCGCTCCTGTTCACCGTGGGTTAGTCTATACTACTTAGTGTTATCAAATATTTATAGAGTAATATTCTACAAAAATCTATGGAAATTGAATTTAGAGAAGTTAATACTTTTGATTTGTGGATTTGGCTAGAGTTTCCCACCGTGCCTTCCCAAATGGAAAAAGAATATGTAGAAGAAGTATTTAATTCTTGGTTTTGTTTAGGGAAATTGGGCGGTTTTGATGCGGAAAATCTCCAAGTCCAAGAAGTAGGCTTAGACATTGGTTATATGCACTATGATGATTACCAAGCAGATAGTAGTTTATTAGCAGTGATGCATAATCAAGGGGAATTTGAATACGATGGTCGCTGGGGCAGATGTTGGTTTGATCTGGGAACTAGTGATGCGATCGCCTTGGATATTTTAATTAATGCTTTGCGTCGCCTCCATCAAGAATATGTCCCCATCGATCGACTAATTATTGGTGGAGAAAATGAAGATTGGCAGGTAGAAAGCCGGGGTTACGCTGCTATTTATGATGATGCCAATTAGAGAGTAAACTGTGTTAATTAAAAAGTAAGTTAGAAGATCAGCTAAAAAACAAACCAGAAAGTAAAATCTTAAAAAACATGTGGATTCAAGGACAAATTCGGGTATTGGCTCTAGGAATTATTCAGCAGGGCGATCGGCTCTTTCTTTCAGAGGGTTATGATCCGACAAAACAATCCTATTTCTATCGAGCTTTAGGTGGTGGAGTAGATTTTGGTGAAACTAGTGAAGTGGCTCTCCATCGAGAATTTCAAGAAGAATTAAATACAGAAATTACTAATTTGCAATACCTAGGCTGCCTAGAAAATATTTTTACCTTTGATGGCAATTCTGGACATGAATTAATCCAACTCTATCGCTGTGATTTTGTCGATCAAAAGTTCTATCAATTAACAGAAACTACTTTCTTGGAAGGAACCCGGCAGAAAAAAGCCCTCTGGGTCGAGATCGATCGCCTCCGTTCTGGAGAGTTACGCCTAGTCCCCGAAGGCTTCCTTGATTATTTAAAATAGTTTTTACTATGCAAGGCAATCAACCGGGGGGCCATTGCAATTGTCGACCACCTAAAATATGTAAGTGTAAATGATCTACAGTTTGCCCTCCATCATCTCCATTATTAATCACCACCCGATAGCCATTTGTTAGCCCTACCTGAGCCGCTACTTTTTTCACGGTTAATAATAAATGACCAAGGAGTGCATGATCATTTGATTCTGCGACTTCTAGTTTTGGGATGGGATTTTTGGGAATCACTAGAATGTGTATAGGAGCTTGGGGAGCAACATCCCGGAAGGCAAGACAAAGATTATCTTCATAAACAATATCTGCGGGAATTTCTCGACGGATGATTTTGCCAAAAATTGTATCTGGAGTAGTCATAGTAATTTCACAATATTTTCTATTATTTTACCTGTCTATATTCCTACGATCAATACTTTAAGAAATATCAACATTTCTTTTGAGATAAATACAGTGGCGAATTCCTTGGGTTATGGGAGTAGTAAAGCTGGTAATTTCTGCAATTTCTGCTTTATGGCTGGGTAAAATATGATTTAATTGGTTGGCTTCTTCCTCTGTCCAATTTCCTCGATAGAGAATAGCTAAACCATTTGCCTTAAGAAAAGGCACGCTATATTTTACACACACATCAACCTTTGCCACCGCCCGCACTGTCACTAAATCGTATTGATAACAATGATTTGCCTGCTGATTAATTTGTTCAGCCCTACCTACAAGAGTTGTGACATTGGGTAACTTTATTTTAGTGATTAATTCATCTAGAAATCTAATTTTTTTGTGGGTCGAATCTAATAAAACCACTTGAGAATCTGGGAGAGCGATCGAGATGGGAATCCCCGGAATCCCTGCCCCAGTCCCAATATCAATTATTTTCCTAGGGGTTGCGGTTAGATTTAACAAAGGCTGAATCCCTCGTAAAGAATCCCATAGATGCTTTTCCCAAAACTCTGTAACTTCAGTAATTCTAGTTAAATTAAGTTGTTGATTACCAACTAAAATTTGTTGATAGAATTGACTAAATAATTCCTGTTGATCAGAACTAGGCAACCAGCCCATAGTCTCCTGCCAAATTTCTGCCATTAAGGGTAATAAAGTTTGCTGCATATTTTTGATAGATGGTAGTAGCTTTTAATGATTTTTGATTGAAGAGATAATAAGAAGATTTAGGAAATAGGTTGAATAATATTTGTAGCTTGCATACTCTATTGATGAAAGTGGCATTTGTGCAATATTTTTGGGAAATCAAGTTAACCAAATCTAGGAGATTTATTAATTTATAGTCTTAGCCTAAGAAGAATTTTAATAATTTTAGTTTTGCCTCGGTGTAGGGAGGATAACGGAATTGCATATCTAGGAATCTGGATTTAGTAAGGATGCTTTTTTGATGGGAAAAAGTGGTGAAACTAGCTTTACCGTGATAGCTGCCCAGCCCGCTAGAGCCAACTCCACCAAAGGGAAGTTCTGGGGAGGCTAGGTGGAGAATTGTGTCGTTGAGACAGACACCGCCGGATTTGGTTTGGGTGATTACTTGCTGTTGATGGCGATGATCGTCTGAGAAAAGGTATAACGCTAGGGGTGGAGCTTGGGTATTGATTTGCTCGATCGCCTCCTCTAGGGTTTCATACTCCAGCACTGGCAGAATCGGCCCAAAAATTTCTTCCTGCATCACTGGGTCATCCCAAGTTATTTGATCAATCACCGTCGGCGCAATGTATCGATCGCCCTGATCCACCTGTCCGCCGATCGCAATCCTCCCTGCCCTGAGCAAACCAGTTAATCTTTGCCAATGGAAATCATTAATAATCCGGCAATAATCGTCACTAGCTGCGGGGTCTGCCCCATAAAACTCTTGGATACAATCTTGGATTTTAGCTAACAACGCCGATTTGATTTCTCGCTGTACCAACAGATAATCTGGAGCCACACAGGTCTGACCCGCATTGATAAATTTGCCCCAAACAATCCGCCGGGCTGTAACTTCGAGATCAATGTCTCGATCGACAATACAGGGACTTTTTCCGCCCAACTCTAGAGTCACCGGGGTTAAGGTTTCCGCCGCCTTTGCCATGATGATCTTGCCGATCGCCGTACTCCCCGTAAAGAAAATATGATCAAACTTTTCTGCTAATAAGGCTTGGGTCGCCGTTTTATCTCCTTCTACAACAGCAATATATTCCGGTCGAAAGTATTTGGGGATCAATTCAGCAATGAGTTGGGATGTATGGGCAGCTATTTCCGAAGGCTTAAGGACAGTGCAATTCCCGGCGGCGATCGCTCCTACCAAGGGCGCAATTAACAACTGGAAAGGATAATTCCAAGGCGAGATGATTAACACTACCCCCAGAGGTTGAGAAACTATTTGAGAGCTACCGGGCAGCAAGCTCAAGGGTGTAGACACAGACTGGGGTTTCACCCATTGGTGCAAATGCTGGAGTGTATATTTAATTTCTCCTAAAACTAAACTAATTTCTGCCCCATAACTTTCTAAAGCTGGCTTTCGCAAATCCGCCCCTAAAGCCTGAAGAATTGCCTCTCCGTTTTCCGTAATTAGCTGTTGAAGGAGCTTCAATTGTTGAATCCGAAAATCCACATTTTGAGGGCTTCCCTGTTGCCAAAACTGTCTTTGCTGCCGAACAATACTAGAAATATCCATAAATTTATCTCGTGTAATTCATCAAAACTTATCTAAAACTATCCCCGATTCCACCGAAAGAATTTGAGAATTGCGTAACCAATCGGTATCAAAGGAGCCAAGATGGGTGGTGGTAATCAAAGTTTGAAATCGGTCTTGAATTGCCTCTAATAATTGATTTTGACGATGTAAATCTAACTCAGCCAAAACATCATCAAGGAGTAATAGGGGAGCTTCGCCCACAACCTCTTCAATTAATTTTAATTCTGCTAATTTCAAAGCTAACACTAAAGTTCTTTGTTGTCCTTGAGAACCATAAAACTTAGCTGGAGTTTGGTTAATTAAAAATTCAATATCATCTCGGTGAGAACCCACTAGGCTAGTTCCCTGCTGTTGTTCAGGGATCCGTCGGAGTTGAATTTTCTCTAGGAAAGCCTCTTGAACCTTCTCTGGATTATCTTCAGGAATGGCAACATTAGGTAAATAATTCAGGGTGAGAGTTTCCGTCCTGCCACTAATTTTAGTATGCCAATCTTGAGCAAGGGGGGCTAATCTTTCTAAGGCTCTAGCCCGCCGCCTCGTGACACGGGAGCCAGTGGTGGCTAGTTGGGCATCCCAGAGAGCGAGTTCTTCCCTAAAACTACTGGGGGAATTACTAAGATTGTCGGGATTGTTGGCATTGCTAAGATTGTTGGAATTATCAAAATCCTCAGAATTAGCATCATCAGGAGAGGTGGATAACCCGAAAGATTCCCCAGAGCTAGAAATATTATGCTTGGTAAATCGATGGGATTGGAGAGTTTTCAGGAGGGCATTTCTTTGACGGAGGACTTGATTGTATTGGTGAAGAACGTGGGCGTAGACTGGCTCTATTTGGGTCAAGATTGTGTCTAGCCAATTGCGACGCTTTTCTGGAGTTCCCCGGACTAATTCTAAATCTAGGCTAGAAAACTGCACAGCGTTGAGACTGCCCAAAAAATCTAGATGCCGCTTCATAGATTGCTGGTTAATTGCCATGCTCCGCCTTGATCCCAACCGAAAGTTAATCACTAGCTCTAGGGGAGAATGATCTCTTTCGAGGAGGGCAGTGATCCGGCTTGCCTTGGCTCCTTCCAAGATTAGTTCTCGATCGCGCGCCGCTCGGTGACTCTTGAGGGTTGCCAACAATTCCACTGCTTCTAGCAAATTAGATTTTCCCTGAGCATTGTTCCCTAACAAGATCGTTTTGGGAGCCACAAACTCTACAGTCTGGTCTTGATAATTCCGAAACTGTTGTAAATGTAGAGTTCTCAGGTACATTAATCTGGGTTTTAACTAGTTGCGAGCCAACCATTTTTGAGCATTTAGACGTTGGATCAAGCCAAATACCAATAAATCTAAATTAACCCGGCGTTCATCAATCAAGAAGGATTCAAAAATACTGGGTTTTCCACCACTATGATTATAAGAAAAACCTTTTAACCCGTTAATACTGCCTTCGGGAAAGTAAAGATTAAATTGTCTTTGTCCTTGGTTCCACATGCCGACTACTTGCCAACACTTCTCTTGACTATCACCCATAGGCAGGGGCTGCTCCACCAAGGAAAGATATAGATCGTTAATGCCATTATTGGTCAAAGCGGTGGTCAATGTTGGCAGGTAGTGCTGTTCGATAAATTCGGCAAAGGGCTTTTCTTCCAAGGCTGGAGGTTTTTCTTTTTTTGCCTTGGGAGCCGCTTCTTTAACTTCTTCCTTGGGAGCCGGGGGGGTAGTTTCTTCTGGCATAATTAGCGTGGTTAGTTTCAGAATGCGCTTACTTATTGGGTATCTATCTAGATTTATCGAAAACTTTTTAGTTTTTCTAACATACCTGATCCTACCCTAATCTGTTATTTGTGGATGAGAAAGTTTGATAATTTACCCTTAGAGTCGGAGCTAGGAATTTCTGCTTTGCCAGTCTTTCATTTCTATTTCGATAAAGTGATTCACCAAATCTGTATACATTTTCTCGATCGCGTCAGGATCTAAGCCTGCGGCTTCTGCCCAAGCCCGGCGTTGTTGCAACATTGATTGAAATCGCTCCGGGGCTTTTACACTGGTTGCATCTGTCTTAAATTTGGCAGCAGCCTTGACGTAGGTGAAACGCTGACCAAGCAACGCAATAACCTGACTATCTAATTGATCAATCTCTAGGCGAATACAGCACTTTTCAGGAATATGGGAGACAGTAACAA
>JAIMKT010000104.1 GCA_020692245.1 Microcoleus sp. GA_180221_E-2-1-MAG-45_12 | reverse complement strand
AGTCATGTCTCAGATTGCTTAAATTTCAACACTTTTAGCTTAGCGGTTACTCCCGTGACGATGGCTTGGATCAATTCCTGCATAGATATTCCTAAACTCCCTAAATTCCCTCTTATGGGGCGATCGCAGGTGGTTGCTCCTCTTCCCCTAGGGCAACCCAGCCTGCAAATACTAAGCTAACTTAGTTCAATAGTGTCGTTATCTAGGTTTTCTCTTCCTAGGGCAGATAAAGGTACTTCTCGATCGAGCCAACTGGCAAAATCTTGGTTAACTTGGGTCGGGGAAATTTCGGCAACTAAATTCGTATAGGTAATTTCTTGACGCACTACCGCTTCAATCTTTTCTCGATATCCCGCCTGAGTTTTTACCAGCAATACTACCTCCGGCTCCTCTTTGATGCTACCTTCCCAACGATAGGCACAGGTGATAGGAAACCAGTTGACACAGACAGCCAAGCTCTGCTCTAAGAGGACTCGACCCACTCGGCGGGCTTCTTCTGGAGTATTAACAGTGATATAGTAAATTTTCATGTTGACTGGCTCTGGGAAGTATCTAATCTACAGCCAATTATGAAGATTATCAGGAATTGTCGCGATCGTCTGAATTAATTATAAACAAATTAGTTACAATGGAGATTAAAGCGGAGACAAAACGTTTCCGTTCACTCCTCACACCACACGCCGCCTAGACAGAGTCCGGGCGGTTTTCTTTTACCCGCACTTTCCCCGACAAGAATAGCCTATTTTTTGTATCTAAATGTATCGTTGCGAAATTACTAGGGGCGTTTTTGGCTATGCTAGAATTACCATACAGTAAAAAACTAAAAATCAAGCTATACATAAGGATTTTCAGGTAATGTCAGCAGCCGAACAAGTTACAGATTCTAATTTTAAGCAAGAAGTCTTAGATAGTGCTATCCCTGTCCTAGTGGACTTTTGGGCACCTTGGTGCGGTCCCTGCCGCATGGTAGCTCCCGTGGTCGATGAAATTGCTCAACAATACGAAGGGCAAGTTAAAGTAGTTAAGCTGAATACTGACGAAAACCCTGCTGTGGCAAGTCAATACGGTATTCGGAGTATCCCTACTTTGATGATTTTCAAAGGTGGTCAAAGAGTAGATATGGTGGTGGGTGCAGTCCCCAGAACTAATCTTGCCCAGACCCTCGAAAAGCATCTTTAAGTTGCCATAGCAAAATCGCTGGATTAGAGTCGTTCTTTTGAGCGACTTTTTGCTTTTTCCCTATTTTCCTCTGCTAGATAAGTTTTGCGCCATTGAGCATCCCGGCGGCGATCGGTGGGTATTTCCAATAGCCGGATACCATTAGGAGGAAGAGTTTCAAGGAGGATTTGTAATTGTTGCCAAGCAGTGATTAATTGATACTCAAGGCTGTAGGTATGAGCAAAGCCAGCAAAATCTATGGACTGGGGTGTGGCAAAGTATTCCTCAAAGGGGGGATCAAATTCTCGGATGGGCAGATTCTCAAAAATACCGCCGCCGTTGTTATTAATTAAAATAATCGTTAAATGACCCTGGAGTTTTTGGCGAATTAAAAAGCCATTAGTGTCGTGGAGAAGAGCTAAATCTCCTGTTAGTAATACACTACTCTGATTATGGTGGGCAATTCCAAGGGCAGTGGAAAGCGTACCATCGATGCCGTTGGCTCCTCGACTAAAATAGGTCTGGATTTGTCGATCGCCCGGTTTCCAGAAAAACTCCACATCCCGGATGGGCATACTATTGGCAACAAAGAGGGGTGTGTGCTTTGGCAGGGTCTGGGACAATAACCAAGCCACCTTTGGCTCAATTAATTCTTCTAGATTAGCAAAGGTTCGATCGAGATGCTGTCGGGCAGTTTGCTCAAGAGATAGCCATTGTTTTAGATAGTTATGGGAATTAACTATGGGATTAACTAAAGTCTTATCTGATGATTTATCTAAAGATTTAGTAGAGGATTTGGGAGAAGATTCTCTGAAAGATTTACCCGAAGATTTACCCGAAGATTTACTTGAAGATCGATCGAGGGATTTTTGCGGGGCTTGATTGAGAGAATTACTAACAGTGGGAATTACCAAATCAGCAATTAAAGACTCAAGGCTAGTTACTAAGTGCCTACTGTCACCGTGGAGGGGATCAAAATTGCTATGGTCAGGAGCAATGATCCATCGGGGAGCCGGGATTTTCGTTAACCATTGCCGGAGTTGTTTACTGGTAGGTAATTCGCCGATCTGAATCACTACTTCGGGGATTAATTCTTGGGCAAGGTTTGGAGAGCGCAGCAAAAAATCGTAGGTAGAAATAAGGTAGGGATTAAGGGTAGCGTAATTTCTAAGGGGAGATAAACCTTCTCCGAGGACAGGAAACCCCAAAGCTTGAGCTAATCGGGAGATCGATCGACAATACTCTTCTCCTTCCTCTGGGGCAGCTAACCCGGCAATAATAATTCCCCGTTCTTGACTTTGCCACTGGCGGATAATTTCTCCATAACCAGATGTGGGAGCTTCCCTAGGTAATTGATAGGATGATTTTATTGGGAATTGCTGACAGTTATTAAAAAAAATATTGGGGTTGATCGTATCTTTGAGACGGCTAGTTGCAGTGTCGGCAATGGGAACTAGAGGCTCTCGGAGGGGAATATTGAGATGAACGACTCCCGGTGTGGGCGATCGAGCTAGTCGGTCAGCATTAATAATCGTATTTCGTAGGGCTGCCAATTCGGAAACGACCAAGGAAGGAGTGGTTAATTCTGCATACCATCGGGGATAATCGCCAAAAATCTTCACCTGATCAATGGTTTGCCCGGCATGACAGTCACGTAATTCTGGAGGGCGATCGGCCGTTAAAATAATTAGGGGAATTTTGCTAGTTGTCGCTTCAATAATTGCTGGAAAAAAGTTAGCTACGGCAGTTCCAGAAGTACAGATTAAAACTACGGGAATACTTGTTTTTTTTGCTATGCCTAAAGCGAAGAAAGCCGCCGATCGCTCGTCTAAAATAGGGATAGTTTCAATTGCTGAATGTTGGGCAAAAGCTATAGTTAAAGGAGTCGATCGAGAACCCGGACAAATTACTGCGGTAGTTATGCCCAATCTAGCTAAGGTTTCACTAATGATTGAAGTGTAGAGGGTATTTTGATTACGAAAATCGAGCATGATTCTGATAAGTAAAAAGTAAAAAGGTAAAGGTAAAAAGTCAAAAATTAAGCTAGAAACTCTAAGTTACAAAATCAAGTTAAAGCGGTGAGTAAAGGTTGAAACTTTAGTTCAATTTCTGCTAGTTCTTTGGCGGGATCGGAACCAGCTACAATTCCCGCTCCTGCATACAATTGAGCATGACAGCCATGAATTAAACAAGAACGAATCCCCACAATAAATTCACTATTTCCCCAACTATCTATCCAGCCGATCGGTGCAGCATAAAGCCCCCGATTAAACTGCTCATAGCGTTGGATTTCGGTACTGACAATTTCTCTTGGAGTTCCTGCCACAGCCGGAGTAGGATGGAGATTCCTAAGAATTTCTAAAGGATGAATCGATTGATTTAAATGATGCAGTTGAGCAGTAATGGGTGTCCAGAGGTGTTGAATATTAGAAAGTTTTAATATTTTCGGAGTTGCTCGCTTCTGAGTTTGTAAGCCTAGGTCTGTGAGAGTTCGATCGAGAAAATCTACCACTGTTTGATGCTCATTTCTCTCCTTTTTATTGGCAAGTAATTCTATCGCTGATTGCTGATCTTGATCCAAATCTTGATATCGGGGTGCAGAACCAGCTAGGGCATCGGTAATTAGCGATCGATGATTAATACTCAGCAATCTTTCTGGACTCGCTCCTAAAAAAGTATACCCAGTCCCATTACTCAAAGCAAAGGTGTAGCAATCTGGATATTTGTGCCGGAGATTTGACAGGGTGTTAATCACAGAAAAAGGCTGAGTCGCAATAATTTCTCTGGTTTGAGCAAGAACTATTTTTTGAAATTTCTCCTGAGCGATCGATGTTAAAGCATTGTGAACTGCTAACTGAAACTGATGATTTTGAATATTTTGTTTAGCTGTTTGAAATTGATTATTCTTTCGATAGAAGGAATTAAAGCTTGAATGGATATTGGCAGTATTTGTTAAGGATTTGTCTAGGGATTGACTAGGAGAATAATAATACTTAGGAGCGGAACAACTAATGATTTTATAAAAATCTTGAATCAGACAATCTACAATTTTATCTATATTGCTTAAAGCTGTGAGAGCCAAATTTGCAACTAAAAAATATTTGTCAAACTGGCGATGAACTTGCCATCGAGGAAGAAAAATATTGGCGGCATCGAAGGGAAAATTAGCTGATTCTGTCTCTGCAAAAAAGCTAAATCCACAGAGGAAAATCATCCCGTGCTTTTTTTTTAGGGGCTTGCTAAGGGGATCATTAATATCTCCAATATCCCCTATATAAGTTGTATTTTCTTGGCAAAATTGAATAAACTCTTGAGATTCTTGGAAGCGATCAAGGGAATTATTCTTTTTATTAGTTTGCTGATAAATTTGATTACTAATTACACACCCAAAGGCGGCGATCGACTGTCCTTTCATCGGGTTTTCTAAATAAAAATAGTGTTGCTCTGGAGTTGCGAATAAAGCTAGCACTTGCAAGGGATCAATAGCGGTGACTGATTGAGAAATACTGACAAAATGTTGTCCTCCAATTTCCTTGGATTGTTGGCTTCCTAGCAGAGCTTTAGTTAAATGTTGCCGATCCTGAAAGAGATTAACAGAGCATGGTATAACTGACATGGAAATTTGATTTTATTAAAGAATCTTAATATTTCTAGCACTAAAAACACTAAAAAATAGAGTTATTGCCTCGATTCCAACAATGGTATAACCTATTTTTAATATCTAAAAATATCCGAAGTATCTAATTTAACCTGTGTCTTGGCATCTAGACAACATATTTAAAGTACGTTTCTAATACATTTTAAGTACATTTTAAGTCAATGACTACCAAATCTATTCAAAATTCTGGACAAGATTCTAAGGAAAATACAAGGGAAATTTTGGGGCAGACTCCCCATCAGAAAAGTAATTTCCAGCTATGGATGGCAGCCATTAAGCCTCCTATGTACACAGTGGCAGTAATCCCGATCGCCGTAGGAAGTGCCGTGGCTGTGACAACTACAGGAACTATTAATTGGCAGATTTTCCTCACCTTTTTGCTCTCAGGAATTTTGATAATTGCTTGGATAAATTCTAGTAATGATGTCTTTGACTCCGACACCGGAATTGATGTCAATAAACACCATTCTTTAGTTAATTTAACGGGAAATAAGCAATTAATTTTCTGGATGAGTAACTTATTTTTGGGACTGGGGCTACTGGGGATTGGGGCGATTACCTACTGGCAACAGGATTGGATGGTAATTAAACTCATCGCCTTGGCTTGCTTTTTGGGCTACACCTATCAAGGACCACCATTTCGTCTCGGCTACCAAGGTTTGGGGGAAATTATTTGCTTTTTAACCTTTGGTTTATTATCTGTCAGTGCTGCCTACTATGCCCAGACCCAGAGTTGGTCGATCGCCAGCCTAGCCACAGGGGTAATTATTGGGATCACTACCAGTATTATCCTCTTTTGCTCCCATTTCCATCAAGTTGCTGATGATGCAGCCGCCGGGAAGCGATCGCCCATTGTCCGTCTAGGCACAGCACGGGGGGCAAAATGGCTAGAATTTTCCTGTGGTAGTGTCTACGCCCTGACGGTGTTGTTTGTCTCTCTAGGCATCCTGCCCGTGGGAACACTGTTAATTTTCTTAAGTCTGCCCGTGGGGATCAAGCTCTGCCGCCATGTGAATCAATACCATGACCAGCCCGATCGAGTCAGTAACTCCAAATTTATTGCCGTGAATTTACATTTCATTAGCGGTTTGTGTCTCGGCTTAGGATTAATCTTAGAGAATTTGATTCCCTCTTAATTACTTAAGGAAGCTCGGAGTTGACCACAGGCAGCATCAGCAGACAGACCACGGGTTTGGCGGATACTTACCGTAATGTATTGAGATTCTAAAGCCTCCACAAAATCCCGGACTCTCTGGGGACTAGGGCGTTTGTAGGTGACTTCTTTGATGGGGTTGTAGGGGATTAGGTTCACATGGGTTTGGAAGCCCCGGAGATGATGGGCTAGTTCTTCTGCATCTTCTTGGCTGTCATTTAACCCTGCTAGGAGAATGTACTCAAAGGTAATCCGTCGCCCGGTCATTTCTACATATTCCCGACATTCGGCAAGGAGTTCTGGCAGGGGATAGTGGTAGGCACTGGGGATTAGTTGCTCCCGCATAGCTTGGTTTGAGGCGTGGAGACTAACAGCGAGGGTCGACTGGAGGCGATGGTGGGCTAGTTCCCGGATCCGTCCCTTTAGTCCAACCGTGGAAATAGTGATCGATCGCGCCCCAATGCCCACATCTTGATTGAGCGATCGCACTGCTGCCAAAACATTCTCCGTATTTAACAAAGGTTCTCCCATGCCCATAAACACCACATTACTCACCCGTTGCTGAAAATCTTCTTGGACTGTCAACACCTGATCAATAATTTCGTTGGGGGTCAAATTTCTCACCCAGCCCCCCTTCCCCGTGGCGCAGAAATCGCAACCCATGGGGCAGCCCACTTGGGAAGAGACACACACCGTCAACCGAGAAGAGGTCGGAATACCCACAGCTTCAATGATCTGACCATCAGCAAGGCTTAATAGATACTTCCGAGTCCCATCAGGAGTAGTGTATTGGTGGTGAATCGTCGATCGACCCACGGGAATCTGCGCTACTTTTTCTCGCCATTGCTTAGGAAATACTGTCACATCAAGGAGCGATCGCACCCCTTTCTCATAGATCCACTCATACAATTGTTTACCCCGATAACCAGCTTGCCCCTGAGATTTTACCCAGTCAGTCAATTCTGCCAAGGTCATGCCCAACAAAGGCTTTACCGGAGATTGTTCCCCAGTTGCTGGCGGGGATTGCATTCCAGTTTCTAGGGTATTTGCAGGGATATTTTCCGAGGCAGACAATTCAATTACATCACTATTCATAAATTCTTTCTCTAAATTTCTGGTGGAAATTATCTAGTCTGAACTAAAAAAATCTAGACAGATGATGATCCACGCTAATTAACTTTTTTCTAAATTTTTATGGGGTCGGGGGCGATCGACAACTTTTAGCCCTTGATTTATGGACTGATGCGGTTGCCCTATAGACAGAGGTTAACTCTACCGCTTTCTTTTACACTGAGTAGTATACTGAATAATATTTTATGTCAATTGGGTTATGAATGTAGAACTATTAACGCTTGTAGACAGAATGCAGGCGATACTTAGTGGGTTCATTGCCTTACTACCAAATATGGTATTGGCGTTGCTAGTTTTTGCTATATTTTTCTTTGTTGCTAGAATTATCAAGAAAGTCGTTAGAAACCTGACACGCGATCGCCGCCAAGCTCGTAATTTAGGGATGGTGCTGGGGCGATTAGCGCAAGGTACAACCATTCTAGTCGGCTTTTTATTGCCTTGTTGATCGTAATTCCCTCGCTCAGAGCCAGTGATCTTGTACAGCTTCTGGGGATAAGTGGTGTGGCGATCGGTTTTGCATTTCGAGATATCTTACAAGATTTTCTAGCAGGCATTTTAATTTTATTAACTGAACCTTTTCAAATTGACGATCAAATTGTCTTTAAATCTTTAGAGTTGAACCCTAATGCAGCAATTCGAGCAACCTGAGAAGCAAGCAATCGAACATGAGCAGCAGCAAATTCTGCAACAGCTTGAAGACTGGCTAGAGCTACCAATGCTGGTGTTGAGCTTGGTTTGGCTTGGTCTATTTGTGATGGAACTTACTTGGGGACTCACGCCACTGCTCGATGCGATTAGCATTGCCGTTTGGGGTGTGTTTATTTTAGAGTTTTTCCTTAGATTATTTCTTGCACCCCGTAAAGTTTCTTACCTCAAAACTAACTGGCTTACAGCCATCTCCTTGCTTTTACCTGCTTTACGAACGTTGCGGTTTGTGCGCCTCCTTCGAGTTTTTCAAACGACCCGTGCCGTCCGAGGCTTGCGATTGCTGCGCGTTCTCACTCGAACCAATCGTAGTATGCGATCGCTGACGACAAACTTTGCACGAAGAGGGTTTGGCTATGTGGTAATGACGACTACAATCATCACACTCGCTGGTGCTGCGGGGATGTATGCTTTTGAACAAGAAGCTCCCAATTCACCTGGGTTTGACAGCTATGGCACGGCACTTTGGTGGACGGCGATGCTGATGACTACGATGGGATCGGACTACTTTCCCCAAACGCCAGAAGGTCGTATTCTCTGTTTTCTGCTAGACCTGTATGCGTTCGCAGTATTTGGTTACGTGACGGTAACTTTAGCCACCTTCTTTGTTGGACAAGATGCTGACGATGATGAAGCAGAGATTGTCGGAGTAAAATCGATCGATGCGCTGCGAAACGAAATTATCGCCTTGCGAACCGAGATTCAGCGTTTGAGACAGAACAATTAATAATCTAAGCCAGAAGACAATTTCATTTTCTTCCCGTAATCTATTTTTACAAACTTAAGCAAACTTTTTATGAATACTGAAGTAGCAACTTTTATAGACAAGATGCAAACAATGCTAAACGGCTTTATTGCCTTACTTCCTAATATCATACTGGCGTTGATTGTCTTTACTATCTTTTTCTTCGTTGCTAGAACTATCAAGAAAGTTGTTAGAAACCTGACACGCGATCGCCGCCAAGCTCGTAATTTAGGGATGGTGCTGGGGCGATTAGCGCAAGGTACAACCATTTTGGTTGGTTTATTTATTGCCTTGTCGATCGTGATTCCTTCTCTTAAAGCAAGTGATCTGGTACAACTACTTGGCATCAGCGGTGTGGCGATCGGTTTTGCGTTTCGAGATATTTTACAAAATTTCCTAGCGGGCATTTTAATTTTATTAACCGAACCTTTTCAACTTGACGATCAAATTGTTTTTAAATCTTTTGAAGGTACAGTCGAGAATATTCAAACACGGGCAACCACCCTGAGAACCTATGATGGTCGCCGGATTGTCATTCCCAACTCTGAACTTTTTACCAACGCTGTGACGGTCAACACTGCCTTTGAAAATCGCCGTTTAGAGTACGATATCGGCATTGGCTACGGCGATGATATTGATGAAACGAGGCGGTTGATTCTAGAGGCCATGCACCAAACAAACGGAGTGCTAGAAACTCCTGCTCCTGATGCGATCGTGGTCGAACTTGCTGGCAGTACGGTCAATATTCGCGCTCGTTGGTGGGTTGCGCCGCCTCGACGTATCGATGTGTTAGACCTCCAAGATCGAGTTTTGACGAACATCAAAAATAAGCTGATGGCAAATGGCATCGATCTACCCTTTCCTACACAACAAATTCTCTTTCACGACCAGACTGAAGCAACAGACGGCGATCGGACTCGACAGCGGGAAGGTTGGCCTGCTGGCAAAGGTAAAGTGCCACAATCCGGTAGCATCAGTAGTTCGCTCAAACAACTTGCTGAAATTAAAGCGCAGCAGCATGGTTCTGAAAGAGATAGCGAAAAGCATTCTTTAGAGGAGAAACCAACGAATGAGAACTAAGCTCAGTAAGTTATTAGATTCCCTCCACGCTAGCTTCTGGTTTGTCCCGACCCTGATGGTAGTGCTAGCGATCGGGCTGTCGTTTTTAACTATTCACATTGACCAAATCTCAAAGACAGAAATTATTGGCAATTTGGGTTGGACTTATGCCCTAGGACCCAGCGGCTCACGCGCTATTCTTTCCGCTATTGCAGGTTCCATGGTGAGCGTTGCAACAACGGCTTTTTCTATTACGATCGTCGCCCTTCAGCTTGCGTCCTCACAGTTTGGACCACGTTTGCTGCGAAACTTCATGCAAGATACGGGCAACCAAATTGTTTTAGGAACTTTTATCTCTACGTTTGTTTATAGTCTGCTAGTGCTACGAACGATTAACGGTGTTGAAGAAAACGAATTTGTGCCGCATATTGCCGTCACCTGTGGCATTGGTTTGGCGATCGCCAGCATTGGTGTTTTGATCTATTTCATTCACCATTCAGCCTCTTCGATTCAAGTAGATCACGTCATCTCGAAAGTAGGATGTGAGCTAGAAGACCTGATCGATCGACTCTTTCCTAAACAGATCGGACGAGGAGCCTCAAAGCATCATCATGAAACTTCGATAAACGATATTCCCGCCGATTTTGATCGCAAGGCCTGCCCAATTCAAGCAACCAGCAGCAGTTACGTTCAAGCAATTGATACCAATCTGTTAATGGAGCTAGCGACAGCCGGAAATCTTTTACTTCAGATTCAGAAGCGTCCGGGAGATTTTGTTGTCAAAGGCAGCCCCCTGGCGAGAGTTTATCCCGCAGAAGCTGTTACAAAAAAGCTACCTGAGCAAATTAACAGCGCTTTTGTGTTGGGTTCGCAGCGGACTGACCAGCAAGATATCGAGTTCTCAATTAATCAACTAGTGGAAATTGCTGCCCGTGCTTTGTCACCGGGTATCAATGATCCTTTCACTGCTGTCCGCTGTGTTGATCAATTGAGTGCTGCCCTTTGTCATTTTGCCCAAAAAGAAATTCCTTCTGCCTACCGCTATGATGCCGAGGATAAACTGCGTGTGATTGCTGAACCTGTATCTTTCGTTGATGTAATCGATGCTGCTTTTAATCAAATTCGGCAGTATGGACAAACGAGCGTAGCAGTCACCATGCGTCTATTGGAAGCGATCGCGGTTATTGCCCCTTTTACCCACACCAAAGCCGATCGAGCTGCTCTATTGCGCCATGCCAACATGATCGATCGCGGTAGTTATGAAGGCATTTCCGAAGAGTTAGACCGTAACGATATCAAAGAGCGCTATTTAGCTGCTGTGAAGGCGATCGAACAGTTTGAAAAATATTTTTGAGGTGGTCACTTCCTATCTCAATATTCATTCTCAATATTTATTGATTTTTATGCGGCTGCCCTGCCACAAGTTTTCAGGAATCCTGCTAACCTAACAAGGGTAGATTTATGATTGGCGGGGGACTTGATAGGTAGTTTTATGGATATAGTCACAATTTTTGCCGCAGCGATCGCGGGTTCAACTCCCTTGATTTTTGCCTGTCTAGGGGAAACCATTACTGAGCGAGCTGGAGTAATTAACCTTTCGGCAGAGGGGACAATTCTCATGGGAGCCATGACCGGGTTTGCAGCAGCGAAATTTACAGATAATATCTTCATTGGTTTTGGGGCAGCAGCCTTGGTCGGAGCCGTGATTGCTCTAATAGTTGCCTTTGGGGGCATTACCCTGAAACAGTCTCAGGTGGCGATCGGCTTCGTTTTGACCATTCTTTGTAGCGATCTCTCTTCTTTTCTTGGCAATCCCGTTGTCCGAGTCCCGGGGCCCACAGTTCCCAGCTTTCCCCTCCCTCTCCTCAAGGATATTCCCGTCTTGGGGAAAGTATTTTTCCAGAGCAATCTTTTGGTATACCTCAGCTATCTGTTAATTATCGGCACTTGGTTTTATTTTTACCGCACTCCCCAGGGGTTGAACTTGAGAGCGATCGGGGAACAGCCAGCCGCCGCCTTTGCTAGAGGGAAAAATGTGGTTTTACTCCGCTATATTTATACCCTCTTTGGTGGAGCATTGATGGGGATTGCTGGAGCTGCTTTCTCCTTGGATTTCAAGGCGGGTTGGAGTCATCGACACACAGCAGGTTATGGTTGGATTGCGCTGGCGATCGTCATTTTTGGAGCCTGGAATCCTCTGCGGGTGGCAGGAGGAGCCTATCTATTCGGTTTATTACAATCCCTCTCCAGCGTCGCCCAAACAGCGATCCCCAATGTCCCTACCCAAGTCTTCACCGTAGCTCCCTTTGCTCTCATGATCTTGCTATTGGTACTAACTTCCAGCGCTGGCTTAAATCGTCTCATTGC
>JAIMKT010000103.1:11894-12066 GCA_020692245.1 Microcoleus sp. GA_180221_E-2-1-MAG-45_12 | reverse complement strand
TATGCAACGCCAAAGTTAAGATTGAAAATATCTCCTAAAAGTAGATAACCATTTTGCTGTTGTCCATTGAGCTTCAGTTTTTTGGCTACTCTGACTACTTTGGCTAGTTTGACTACTCTGAGCCGATACCAAGGTCGCCATCACCATCTGCGGTACAGAAACCGTCATCCCC
>JAIMKT010000103.1:0-11882 GCA_020692245.1 Microcoleus sp. GA_180221_E-2-1-MAG-45_12 | reverse complement strand
GTCACCCCCACCAAATTTACCCAGCGCCTTGCCATCCTTATACCCCCTAAAATCACTTACCCTAGTAAATTCACTTAGTACAAGACCACAAAACAATTTAGAATATTCCGTGAAAATTGGTTCTGAACTACCCTATATTCAGTTGGTTGATATAGATTCCGCCATTATGAATGACAATACGTCCATGATTAACGCTACCGCCGCTCATGGCATAGACTTGACTGTCGATCAATTCATGTTTTTCTAGTTGTGTTTCTTCCCATACAAAGTATTCTTCTGGGGTCATGGTCGGGAAGTTTTCTTTAGATGCAATCATGGGAAATCATTCCTCGGCTGGTTTTGGTAATATTTTAACGATTTACTACCTTGAAGTTAAAAGCTATGGGAGTTTCCCACAATTGATAGCCAAATTCGTTTGGTTTCCAGTTGCGACCCTCATCTCCCAAGACAGCTAGACTCACTACCCTAGGTCGATATTTATCAAAAAGTTGACAGGCAAAGAGGCAATACGGCTGAGTCTGACACTTTCGCCATCTTTTAGGGGTCTGGTGCTACGAACAATGAATCTTTCACCGGGAGCTAGACCAGAGATGATTTCTACTTTGCCATTTGCTCTGGCGCCGATCGTGACCTTTCTTGCCTCTGCCTTTGCCTCTTCCCCTTCACCCACAACCACAAAGAGGGTAACTTCCCTAGGAGCAGCACTATTTTCAGAACTATTTCCAGCACCATTGCCGGGACGGTTAGCATTGGGATTATTACCAGAACTGGCTCCTGCCCGATTCCCAGAGTTGGGGGAAGCATTGGGACTAGCTCCAGCAGTTGCGCTCGATCGAGAGTCGGGGCTAGAAGTAGAGTTATTAGAATTACTAGAACTATTGGGACTGCTAGGACTATTGGGGCGATCGCCCCCCGGACTAGAATTGGGGCTGGCACTAGGACTCCTGTTAGGACTAGCAGAAGCATTGGGAGAAGGACGACCGGAACCAGAAGCCCCACCTCTGGCTAATTCAGGAATTGCGCTTTGGGGAACAACTACTCTGGGAGTGCGGTTGTCATTGAAGCTGATCCTAGCTAAAAGTCCCCCAGTAATCCGGCGGTTAGCGTTGGGAACCGTCACTTCTACAGGGATTTGCCGAGAAACCGGATCAGCACTAGGAGAAATACTCGAAACCTGTCCAGTAAAATTTTGGTTGGGGAAAGCATCAAGGCGGACTTGCACCGATCGCCCCATCTGCACCTTAGACAAATCCAACTCAGAAACTAAAGCTACTACTTTCACGGAGCTAAAATCACCCAGCTTTATCACCTCATTTCCCGGCTGGAGGAGATTGCCCGGCTCACTGATTCTTTCGAGGACAACCCCATCTAGGGGCGAGGGAATTAGGGTTAGAGATTGCCGTTCCCGTGCTTGGGCAACAACAGCTTGTTGGGCTTCTACTCGCCGGATCGCTGCTGCCACGTTTTCTTCTTCTGTACTAATTCTCGCTAGGGCAGCATTGAGTAATTGCTCTTGGGTGCGCTGGGAAGTGCGGGATTGTTCAGCTTGCTGCTGGGAAATGGCTCCATCGCTGGCGAGGGCAGAGAGGCGATCGCTATCTCGGCGGGCTTGTTCTACTTCTAGTCGGGCTTGTTCGGCTTGGGCAGCGGCGGTGCTGACTTGGGTTCTGGCTCTAGATACCTCAGCTTCGAGGGCTGCTACTTGGGCTTCTGCTTGGACAACATTGGTTAACAAAATGGCATCATCAAGCTGGGCTACAATCTGCCCCTGAGTCACCACTTCCCCGACTCCGGCATTAAGATTAATAATCCTGCCTTCTACTTGGGAACGGAGGGAAACTTCCCGCACGGGTTGGGTAGTGCCAATAAATTCTTGAGTAGTTCCGAGGGTTTCTTGGCTGGCGATCGCCACATCCACGGCAGGGGCTTGCTGGTTTTGATTGGGAGGAGCCTGCGCCCCGGCGTTATTTTGGGAAATCAATCCACAGCTACCCAAAGTGACAGCTGCCAAACTGAAGGATAAGGTAGTCAATAGCTTGGCGGCTACACTCCGACTCCTTTCGGCTCCGCTCCGGGCAGGAAGCTCAGTGACTGAACTTTGAGAAGACTCAGTTACTGCAACTTGAGGAGACTCAGTAACTTCTGGGGATTGACTGGTAAGCAGAATTGTTTGGCGATCGAGCATAGCTATATATTACCTCTTGGGTTAATATCCTCCGGTGATTGGACTGGGGCTGATAAACTAGACCTATGGTGGAAGACATCCAGAGTCCATAAATAAATTCCTACTTTCTTAAACTATCTTAACAATTTATTTTCCACAAATTACTTTCTACAATTCACCCTATCATCCATCTTATCTATGTCTCAACCCATCATCTGGATTCACGGCGACTGTCTCAGCCCTGCCCACCCAGCTTTCCAAAAATATCCAGAAGCCCCTGCTCTCTGGGTTTGGGACGAAAAATTATTGCTAGAGTGGCGAATTAGCCTCAAGCGCCTATTATTTATCTACGAATGTTTATTGGAGTTGCCGGTGGAGATTAACCGAGGCGATGTCGTGGCAGAAATTGGGAAATTTGCCTCAGCCCGGAATACCACCAATATTGTCACTAGCAACAGCCCTAGTCCGCAGTTTCGAGATATTTGCCAGCGCCTGACTACAGAGATGGGTTTGGAGGTGGAAATTTTGGAAGTGGAGCCTTTCCTCGATCGATCTGGATATATTGACCTCAAACGCTTTTCTCGCTACTGGAAAGTTGCCCAGCAGGAGCTATTTCCTTAGGATTTATCTAGGATTTATCTGGGATTTTTGAAAATTTGCCCAAAAGCTAGAATCTATTACCATAATAAGTTACAGTTCTTAGAGAAACTTAAGATTCAATTATTAATTCCCCTAACTATTCATGCCCCGGATACTGATCATCGACGACGACCCGGCAATAGCCGAACTAGTCTCCATTAACTTGGAGATGGCAGGATATGATGTGAGTCATGCAGATGATGGCATCAAGGGACAGGCTCTAGCCCTGCAAATACAGCCCGATCTCATCATGTTGGATCTCATGCTCCCCAGAGTTGACGGTTTTACAGTCTGCCAAAGACTACGACGGGACGATCGCACGGCAGATATCCCTGTTCTCATGCTTACTGCCCTCGGACAAACCCAAGACAAAGTAGAAGGCTTCAATGCTGGAGCGGATGATTATCTGACTAAGCCCTTTGAAGTCCAAGAGATGCTGGCTCGAGTCCGGGCTTTACTGCGGCGGACCGATCGGATCATCCAAGGAGCGAAACACTCGGAGATTTTGAACTACGGAATTTTAACTCTAATTCCTGAGCGCTTTGAAGCTATTTGGTTTAATGAAACTGTGAAGCTAACTCACCTCGAATTTGAGCTACTCCATTGCCTCCTCCAGCGTCACGGGCAGACAGTTTCCCCTAGTGAAATTCTCAAGGAAGTCTGGGGCTACGACCCTGATGATGACATCGAAACCATCCGGGTACATATCCGCCACCTCCGCACCAAGCTCGAACCAGACCCCCGCCACCCCAAATACATCAAAACTGTCTACGGTGCAGGCTATTGTCTGGAACTTCCTGCTTAAGCAATGAATAGAAACATATCAAATAAATTACTAGCTAAGTAGGCTGGTACAATTCGGCATAATAATTAACTACGTCAGAATTGCTCAAAAACTAGACTCAAAAACTAGACTCAAAAACCTAAATGGTGGAATATGTCTATTCTACTTCGACCAAAACCCTGATGGTGGGCGATGCCCACCCTACAACTAGCTATTAATCACTGTTAACTTCTAACTGTTAACTGCTAACTGATCACTGTTAACTGAATAACTGAACTATGGATTATCGCCACTTTCTGGAGCAACTTCCTTCCCTTTATGATAACTGGAAACAAAATACGGTTACACCGAAATCGCCAGACTTTGCCCCCATTCTAGAGCAGGTCGGCGGTCTGACCACGGTGAATGTCATGCAGTTGCTTAACTTTGCAGTGGGTTGCTTGCCAGCAGAAGAGGTGTACTGTCAGGTAGGCGGCTTTCCCGGTTCGACGATTTTAGGAGCCTTGCATCAACATCCCCAGACCCTAGCTTATTTGGTAGATGACTTGATGACGATCGATCCTACGGGAGAAAAATCTGGAGTAATTGACCAGACCCTGAGTAAATTTGGCTTAGAAAATCAAGTTGTATTTTGCAATCAACATTTTGAGCAGTTTTTTACAGAATATCGAGCCTTAGAATTGCCAGAGAAAATTGGCGTATTTTTCTATGATGGATCCGCCGACTATCGATCGATCCTCCTTGCTCTGTTATTAATTAAGCCTTTTCTTGCCGACAAAGCCCTAATTGTTATTAATGACACTAACTGGACTCCCGCCCAACAAGCAACTTGGGATTTTATTCAAGCCCATCCCCAGAGTCATCTTGCTCTAGATTTACCCACCCTCCAAGATGGTGATCCTTCCTTCTGGAATGGTATCCGAGTCCTCACTTGGGATAGCAACCACAGCTATAACTACGATTGGCAAATTCTCCAACAGTTCCGCAACCCAGAATTTATCAACGCCCTCACCGCCCTCCCCCTGACTACAGAATTTGCAAGGTTAACTCTGCAAAACATCGGCAGCCTCACAGATTACGATCCCCTATCTCTCTACAATTACTACGGAAATCCTGCCAAAGCCGAAACCGATTATAAGGAAAAAATTGTCGCCGAAGAGCAGAATATTAGCCATTATCTCGACTTAAGTAATGTCTTGATGATGCAAAATAAACTCGATGAGGCGATCGCCACCCTAGGCAGAGCAGCAAACATTAACTACACTCACCCAGATATTCATAATAATCTGGCAATTCTGTATCAAAGAAAAGACAATCAAGGCATGGCAGATTTGCACTATGGTCATAAACATTTTTATCGTCAAGAACATCAAGTCGCTATTGAGCATTATCAAAAATTTCTGCAAGTATACAATGGCAATGAAATGCTTTATAAAACCCTTGCAGATTGCTACAATGCTGTGGGGCAGTACCAAGCAGCCCTCCAAGCCTATAATACAGGACTTGAGCTATACCCCTATGCTACCCAGTTACATTTCTGGAGAATTTGGGCTTTACGAGACTATGGCTACCTTGAAGAATCACGAGTTGTGGCCGATCGAGCAGTGGAATTAAATCCCCAAGCAGGACAGTTGATTTATCAAGCAAATTTATTTTTACCGATCATTTATGAATCCCTAGAAGAAGTAGATTTTATCCGCGATCGATATACAAAATCCCTCGAAAAAATTCTTCAGGAAACTGATTTAGAAACCCCAGAAGGTAGGGGTACAGCATGGAATTCTGTTTCTTGGAGTACCAATTTCTATCTACAATATCAAGGAAAAAATGACATCGAACTCCAGCGAGCTTTTGGAGAATTGATGCACAAAACCCTAGCTCACCAATATCCTCAATGGGTGAAAGAAATTCCCATCCCGCCCTTAACTAAAGAAAAGAAAATCAAAGTTGGTTATGTATCTGCTTATTTGAGATGGCATACAGTTTGTAAATTATTTAATGGTTGGATGCGTCATGCAGATAAGAATCACTTTGAAATCTATTCTTACTATGTAGATGTGACTCCCGATGGCATGACCGAAAAAGTCGCCTCCTATAGCGATCATTTCCATCATATTCCCAATGATATTCCTAAACTCTGTGAGCAAATTACTAAAGACGAATTACACATTTTAGTATTTCCAGATATCGGCATGTTCCCAATGATTAGCCTTGTTTCCTCTCTCCGTTTAGCCCCCATTCAGTGCATGTCTTGGGGGCATCCTATTACCTGCGGTTCGCCGACGATGGACTACTATTTAACTAGTGATTTGATGGAGCCAGAAGATGCTCAAAATCATTACACTGAGAAGTTAATTCGATTACCAAATATCAGTATTGCCTACGAGAAACCAGATATTAGTTACGCAACTAGAACTAGGGCAGATTTCGGTTTTCCTGAAGATGCAATTCTTTACCTATCTTGTCAATCTACATTTAAATATTTACCTCAGTACGATTATATTTTTGCGGAAATTGCCCGCCGAGTTCCTAACAGTAAAATAGTCTTTATTACCTCTAGTGCTAGTCAATATATTACTGATAAATTCAAGGCTAGGCTTCATCGTGCTTTTGCAAAAGTGGGTTTAGATAGCGAAGATTATTGCATTATGACGGGGCGGCAGGATGCAGTGGGTTACATGAGCCTCAATCGAGTTTCTGATATATTTCTAGATAGTGTTGCTTGGTCTGGGGGAAATACGACCTTAGAGGCGATCGGCTGTGATTTGCCCGTGGTGACTTACCCTACAGAATATATGCGGGGACGACACACCTATGCGATTCTGAAAATGATGGGAGTTGAGGAGACGATCGCCAGCACTGAGGCTGAGTATATTGAAATTGCGGCGAGGTTGGGACTAGATCAAGAGTGGCGGCAAAGTATTATCAATAAAATGATTAATCAACAATCAGTTCTCTACGATGATATTACTCCCATAAAAGCCCTTGAAGAATTTTATCGGCGCACAGTCCAAGAGAGATTAGTCAATGGATGAAATATTAAATAACCCCAATAACTCTGGAGAGAATCAATTAGAAATAAACAATCTAGAGCAAAACAAATTAATACAAAATAATATAGTAATCGAGATTCTGAACCAAGCTAATGCTCTATATTTTCAGCAAGATTATCAGGGAGCGATCGAGGCTTATGAAAAGTTTCTCACCCTAGGTCAAGGGGATTGGGTTACTTACCATAATTTGGGTTATGCCTACAAGCAAAGAGGCGATTATTACTGGGGAATTAATGCCTATTATCGGGGCTTAGTTTTCTATCCAGATAATTTACAACTATATAAAATTATTATTGGTGATCTTTTCTCTTATGGTTACACCGAAGAGGCAAAGCTATTAGCAGCCAAAGCTCTAGAAATATTTCCTGAAGATTATCATCTCCTCTCAGCATTTTATTTATCTTTACCCCAATTTTATGGTAGTACCGAAGAAGTAGAATTTCATCGTCAGAGATTTGCTCAAGGGCTACAGAAGTTTATTAATAGCTTTGATCTAGAGACTGAAACAGGATTAAATCTAGCCCTCCAAGCTACTTATACGGCGAACTTTAATTTACTATGTCAAGGGAAGGGCGATCGCTACCTAAATCAAATCTTTGGGAATTTCGTTCATCAAGTAGTTAATAAAATTTATCCCCAATGGACAAAGGAATTATCCACACCACCTTTAACATCTACAGGAAAAATTAAAATTGGTTATCTTTCCAATACCATGCACCCCGGTGGTTTATTTACCCTAATTGTAGGTTGGATTCGTAATGCTAATCGAGACAAGTTTGAAATTTATTGTTATTACACTGGGAACAGGTCTAAAGATTATCACGACTTATTTGATCCCCTCTGTGACTATACCTACGAACTGCCCTACAATCTGGAATTGATCGCGCAACAAATTAGCCAAGATCAACTCCATATTTTAGTTCTAACTACTATTGGGATGGAACCTCTCATGACACCTCTAGCAGCTTTGAGATTAGCTCCTGTACAATGTACAACTTGGCTCCATCCGGTGACTACGGGCTTACCCAATGTAGATTATTTTCTCTCTAGTGAATTGATGGAATCTCCAGAGGCAGATTTGCATTATGCAGAGAAGTTGGTCAGAGTTAAAGGGGTGGGTTTATCCTGTGGGGAATTAACATCTAAGCAATATTCCACAAAACCTCGATCGACCTACAATTTTCCTGAAGATAAGATTCTCTATCTATCAGCTCAATCTATTTTCAAGTATTTACCTGAATATGATTATGTATTCCCAGAAATAATTCAACGAGTACCCCAGTCCCAAATTCTCTTTATTGCTTCTACTGTGAATCAAGTAATTGCTCAAAAATTTACTAAAAGATTAGAGATTGTATTTGCTCAGTATGGCTTAGATTTCCATAAACATTGCCGCATTTTACCTCTATTAAATACCGAAGATTATGCTAATTTATTTCGTTTATCAGATATCTTTTTAGATACTTTTAGCTGGTCTGGAGGTAGCACGACTCTCCATGCACTCTACAGTAATTTACCGATCGTTACCTGTCCGGGGAAATTAGCACGGGGACGGTATTCCTATGGAATGTTGCAACGCATGGGATTAACGGAAACCATTGCTAACAATGAAGCTGAATATATCGAAATTGCAGTGCGTTTAGGCTTAGATACTCAATGGCGGCAACAGGTGAGCGATCGCATTTTACCTTTGCATAAAAAACTAGGAGATTCTGAAGATTCTATTCAATATTTAGAAGAATTTTATCAACAACTTATTAGGGAGAAATTAGGCTATGGTTGCTAATAAAGTTGATCTTACTGACTTGACTCAATACTATGGTGATTTAGGAACAGCTAGTAATCAATTACAGCAATTAGTAGAACTTGAACCTCATAATATTAATGCTTGGCTGGATTTAGGAAATATTTACCTTGGGCTGGGTAATTACCAAGAAGCGATCGAGACTTATCTCCACTTACTAACCCTAGATAGTTTCCTCCCAGAGACTTATTATAATTTGGCTGTTGCTTATCAATATCAAGATAACGCTGCTTTAGGGGATTATTACCTAGGAGAAATAGCCCGGATTCAAGGTGATTATCATCGAGCCATAGATTACTATGTTTCCTACCTTCAGTGGTACAGTAATGATATTATTACCTGTCGGAAATTAGCCCAGTGCTATGACCAAACTAATCGATATCAGCGAGCAATTCAAGCCTATTATTATGGTATTAAAAATAGTCCCCATAGTGAATATCTTTACTATTATTTAATCTGGGACTTGCGAAAATATGGTTATTTCACAGAAGCAAAAGTAATTGCTCAACAAGTAGAAAAAACTCTGCCTCGATCGGGAGCTTTCACAGGAACCTTTCAAAGTGTTAATGCTTTACTTTTGCCTATAGTTTACGAATCAGAGGAAGAAATAGATTTTTGGCGGCAGCAGTTTATCCGAGGATTAGAGCGGTTAATTTCTAGTATTGACTTAGTAACTGAAGAAGGAAAAATAACAGCGTTGGGGATTGCGGGCTGGAGTACAAATTTCTTTCTCCACTATCAGAATCAACAGGATTTAGAAATTCAGAAACGTTATGGGTATTTAGTACATCAAGCCATGGCAGCTAACTTTCCCCAATGGTCACAACCTTTAGATTTACCCAAGTTACAATCGGGTGAAAAAATCAAAATTGGCTATCTTTTAGGTTCCGATGTCAGTAGTTTGCTGTGGGGATGGCTGCGGTACTGCGATCGATCTCAATTTATAATCTATTGTTATCATTTTGGAGATTTTAGTGATCATCAGGGACGGTTTCAAATGTATAGCGATCGTCTTGTAAAACTACCCCCAGAAATTCCTGATATTTGCCAAGTAATTAGAGAAGATGATTTACATATTTTAGTATTTACTGAAATCGGCTTAAATTCTAAAATCACTCAGTTAGCTGGTCTAAAATTAGCACCTATTCAATGTACAACTTGGATGCATCCTGTTACCTCTGGTTTACCAACCATTGATTATTTCCTATCCAGTGAATTAATAGAACCACCGGAGGCAGCAACCCACTATTCTGAACAATTAATACGCCTGCCCCAGTTGGGAATAGTCCCCGAAAAATTTCATGTTCCAGAATTAACTAAAGATAGGACTAACTTTAATTTGTCAGCTACAGATATTGGTTATCTCTGTTGTCAATCTATTCAGAAATATCTCCCCCAGCATGATTATTTATTAGCTCGTATTTGTCAAGCTGTACCCGATGCTAAATTAATATTTCCTGCTTCCCATTGGAGTGAGAGTATCAGCGATAAATTTAAGCAAAGATTAGAGCGTTGTTTTCATGATTTTGGTTTAGATTTTGAGCAATATTGTTATTTTATTCCCCGGCAGGGATTGGAAGATTTTTTGAGTTTGATGTCTATTTGTGATGTTTTCTTGGATACGATCGGCTGGTCTGGAGGCTTAACTACTTTGGATGCAGTGGGTTGTGGCTTGCCCGTTGTCACCTATCCGGGAGAGTTTTTCCGGGGTAGACAATCCCTAGGAATTTTACAGTTATTAGAAGTTACAGAAACTATTGCTAATAGTGAAGAAAATTATCTAGAAATTGCGATTGCATTGGGTTTAGATCACGAGTGGCGTTGGCAAATTATCGAGAAACTACAAATTAATTATGCTCAATTACCCCAAGACCCAAGTTGTGTTTATGCCTTGGAAAACTTCTATAAAAATATTGTTAGCCAAGTAGATTATTTGGAGAGTTATTAAGCCTATTATTAAGTTTATGCAGGTTAATTATTATCTAAATTTAGCTAATCAATATTACCAAGCTCAACAGTATCAATTAGCTTTAACCTATTACCAACAGTATGCTCAAGAAGTCGAGCGGGGCGATCGAGAATTTTATTATTGCCTTGGAGATACATTTCAAAAATTAGGTAATTATGAATCTGCAATCCAAACTTATTATCGAGGAATTAGCCTATACCCAGATTGTGAATGGCTTTATTCAGAAATGATTTGGGTATTACATATTTGTGGAGCAACGGAGGAATCTAGATTATTTGCTAATCGAGCCTATCAGTTATTTCCCCAGTCAGGAAAGCTACAATGGGAAAGTGGTTTGCTATTGCCAATTATCTATGAATCGGTTGCCGAGATTGAGTTTTATAGACATAGGTTTACACGTTTTTTAGATTCTCTGATTAGTAAAACTATTTCTGACCACAAACAATCTGTAAACACCTTAGATATCGATCATCTTTACCATGCGATCGAGACTTATACTAACTTTTTTCTACAATACCAAGGAAAGATAGATTTAGAACTACAATCTAAGTATGGAGATTTTCTTCACTGGGTTATGGCTGAAAAATTTCCTCAATGGTCATCCTTAAATTATCTTCAACAAAGATATCAGCTAGAGCCTCAATCAAAACCAAAAACTAAAATAAAAGTAGGCTATATTTCACACTTCTTTAAGTGGCATACTGTCTTTCGGGTTTTTCAGGGATTTATTAGCCAAGCTAATCATGATGAATTTGAGATTTATACTTATTACACTGATAGCATCGTTGATCAAGCCACAGAAGAAATTAAAGCAGCTAGTGATTACTTTCGGCAAATTCCCCAAGATTTACCTGCCCTTTGTCATCAAATTGTTAATGATCAATTAGATATTTTAGTATTTCTTGATTTAAGTATGAGTCCCATTAGTAATCAAGTGGCAGCGTTGCGATTAGCTCCAGTGCAATGTCTGCTTTGGGGACATCCAGTAACTTCGGGATTACCCTCGATCGACTACTATTTATCCAGTGATTTATTAGAGCCAGCCAATGCTCAAAGCCATTACCGAGAAAAGTTAATTAGATTACCAAATATTGGGATTTATTTCCCTGAGCCGGAGCCAATAGAACTAGTTAAAACTCGCCGAGATTATGGTTTACAAGAAGAGCAAGTTATTTATTTATCTTGTCAGTCTTTATTTAAATATTTACCCCAATATGATTACATTTTTCCAGCCATTGCCCAAAGGGTAACGAATGCGAAGTTTGTGTTTATCGCTGCTGCTAGTTGTACAACGCCTCCAGTTACCGAAAAGTTTTGCCGTCGCCTCCACAGAGCCTTTGCTGAGTATGGATTAAATGCTGCGGATTACTGTGTATTTCTGCCCGGACAAGCCTACGCAGATTTTCAACAAATTAACTTGTTAGCTGATGTTTTTCTCGATAGTTTTGGTTGGTCTGGGGGTATGACTA
>JAIMKT010000102.1:4939-12467 GCA_020692245.1 Microcoleus sp. GA_180221_E-2-1-MAG-45_12 | reverse complement strand
TTATAGCAGTACGGTAGTTGGTAATGGCTTCTTCTAGATTTCCTTGGTTTCTTAGGGCAATGCCTAAACCAACATAAGCGCCAGCATTATTAGGCTCGATCGAGATGATGGTACGAAATATTTGTGCAGATGCCGAGAAATTTCCTGCTGTGCTGGCGGCGTTTCCTTGGCGAAATAACTCAGGAATGTTTTGAGCAAAAACGGGTTGGGCGGTGAAGATGGTGGCGGCGAGAGCGAAGGGGAGGAAGAAACGGGTACGCATAGGCTTAAGTGAGGATTTTTTTCTAAGTTTAGCATAGAGCCTCTTTTCCCTAGGCTAGATATAGCTTTATTAAATATGTTTTCATCGCTTGTAATCCTAGTCTTAATCAGAACCTAATTAAGATCAAAGCAATCCGTTACAATAGCTAATACTTGGATTTTTTTTATTATTTGGAGGCATCAATCTATGTCAGAAATCCTAAATTATCTAGAGATTCAGCAACGTTACGACGGTGAATGGGTATTGATCGCCTATCATTCATTGGATGAGAATTTGAAGCCAATCTCAGGCGAAGTAATCGCTCATTCAACTGACCGAGATAAAGTTTATGCAGCTTTAGGCAAACGAGGAAGTCAGGGAGTCGCGATCGAGTGTTTTGTGAAAATGCCTGAAGAGATGGCGTTTATTCTATGAGCCGAAGGACGCTTTACCCTTTGGAAGTGCGTAATGGCTTGCTATTTTTGCGTGTAGCTGTTGGTGATGGTATTAGGCAACCTGTGATTGCAAGACTTTTAGTAGATACAGGGTCTAGTTTTACAGTATTGTCCACCCAAATTCTGGAAGATGCTGGTTGTAATTTGCAGTCACCACAAGGTTCTATTACGATAACTGCGGCAAGTGGTATTGTTCGAGGCAAAATTTTTGAGGTTCCTCAGTTTTCTGCCTTGGGACAGACGATTGAACAATTTAGAGCAGTCGGTTTTAATTTACCGAAGAGTGTAGATACGGATGGGTTATTAGGGATGAATTTCATGCGAAATTGCAAGGCTATAGTTGACACAGGAAATGCGTATATCATGATGCCAAACTTCCTGCCATGAAGACTAATAGCTAAAATTAAATACCAGCCATCAGGATCAAGACAATCCGTTACAATGGCTTATACTTAGATTTTTTTATATAGAGGAAAATATTATGGGCATGACGATGACCGAGAAAATAGTGGCTAGGGCGGCGGGTCGATCGAGCGTCACTCCGGGGGAGAATGTATGGGTAGATGTAGATTTGTTGATGACCCATGATGTTTGCGGGCCCGGGACGATCGGCGTATTCAAGAAAGAATTTGGAGCCAGTGCTAAAGTTTGGGACAAAGAAAAAATTGTTTTAATTCCCGATCATTATATTTTCACGGCTGACGAACGAGCCAACCGCAACGTAGACATTCTCCGGGATTTTGCCCACGAACAAGAGATTAAATATTTTTACGACATTACTGATAAATCTAACTTCAAAGCCAACCCCGACTATAAAGGCGTGTGCCACATTGCCCTTGCCCAAGAAGGACACACTCGCCCCGGAGAAATCCTCTTTGGCACAGATTCCCATACCTGCAACGCTGGAGCCTTTGGACAGTTTGCCACAGGAATTGGCAACACCGATGCCGCTTTTATCATGGGTACAGGGAAACTCTTGATTAAAGTTCCCGCCACCATGCGCTTTATCCTCGATGGCGAAATGCCCAGCTATCTCACTGCCAAGGACTTGATCTTGCAGATTATTGGAGATATTAGTGTTGCTGGAGCCAACTACCGGACGATGGAATTTGCCGGGGAAGCGATCGCCAAAATGACCATGGAAGAACGGATGACTCTTTGCAATATGGTGATCGAAGCCGGGGGCAAAAACGGCGTAATCGCTCCAGACCAAACAACCTTTGATTATGTCCAAGCCCGCACCAGTAAGCCCTTTGAATCTGTATATACCGATGAAGATGCCCAGTTTTATTCTGTGCGTCACTACGATGTTTCTAAATTAGAGCCTGTGGTTGCCAAACCCCACTCCCCAGATAACAAAGATTTAGCCAAAAATTGCCGGGATGTGAAGATCGATCGAGTCTATATTGGCTCTTGCACCGGGGGCAAAATTACCGACTTTATCAACGCTGCCCAAGTCCTCAAAGGCAAACAGGTAAAGGTTCCCACCTACATTGTCCCTGCCACCCAGAAAGTCTATGAAGACCTCTTTACCCAAAAATACGAAGGGCAGACAATCTCGGAAATTCTCCTCCAAGCTGGGTGCATTGAACCCGCCGCTCCTTCCTGTGCTGCCTGTCTCGGTGGCCCCAAGGATACTTTTGGGAGAATGAACAGTGCCGAAATTTGTGTATCTACCACGAACCGCAACTTCCCCGGACGTATGGGCGAAAAAACTGCTCAAATCTACCTCGCTTCTCCTTACACTGCCGCCGCCTCAGCCCTCACAGGCTACGTTACTGATCCACGGGATTTCCTGAGTTAACTTGCATGGATATCTTGTTAGTTGATGACGAAGCAGAGCTAACCAACGCCCTCCAAGCCGTGTTGCAGCGTGAAGGGTATCAAGTGACGGTTGCCTACGATGGCGATCGAGGGCGGAGTTTATCCCAGCAGGGAGCTTACGATTTATTGATTTTAGATTGGATGCTCCCCCAGATTTCTGGGCTAAAAATTTGTCAGGAACTGCGATCGCAGGGCAACCAGACCCCGGTATTATTTCTCACAGCCAAAGACACTCTGGACGATCGAGTCCTTGGTTTAGATGCGGGAGCCGATGACTATCTAGTCAAGCCCTTTGAACTACGGGAACTACTTGCTAGAGTCCGGGCTTTACTCCGCCGCTCCACGGAACTATCCACGGAACCAGCTACGGGACAGCCACGGGATACGATCCAAGGGGAAGACCTCGAACTCGATCGTACCAATCAACTCGCCTATCGTCAGGGTAGATTAATTGAATTATCAGAAAAAGAAACTCAGCTACTAGAGTATTTAATGCGCCATCCGGGGCAACTCCTCACCCACGAACAAATCCATCAATACCTCTGGTCAGACACCCAAAAGCCCAGCAGTAATGTATTGGCAGCGCTGGTACGTTTATTGAGGCGGAAGATCGAGGCGATCGGCGAAACCCCTTTAATTCATACAGTCTACGGTCGGGGCTACCGTTTCGGCTCCAACCCCGATTCCTAATATAATAATAACTACGGGATTGGCGGGACTTGAACCCTCGACCTACCGCTTAGGAGGCGGTCGCTCTATCCAACTGAGCTACAACCCCAAAGAGAAATTTGAACTATCTCAGGCTATTATTATACTCCTAATTATTCTGGTTGGGAAAGTCTTTGAACAGAAGTTTAATCTGTATAGCAGGGAATCCTTGATGATTACTTTGATGATTTCTGGACAGATAAAAATAAATTTTCGTAGTTGTCTAGAGCCTGTTCAAAGGAAAAATGCTTGAGAGCGTATTCTCTGCCACATTTGCCTAGCTCCTCCGCTTGCTGACGATTTTTATAAAGATTGACCATGGCTCCAGCGAGGGCGTTGATATCTTCTGGGGGAACGACTAACCCACCACCGCTCGATCGAACTACTCCGGCTGCTGTGCCATTGAGGGGAACCGAGGCAATAATCGGGCGACCACTGGCTAAGATGGGTTGAATTTTGGAAGGCATATTAAAGGCAATCACATTTTGTTTTTGGATGACTAAGCCCACATCCATCGCTGCCAGCATTTGAGGTAATAAATTTCTGGGTTGAAACGGCACACAAATCACATTAGTTGCCCCCAGTTCTCGAGCAAATTTCTGGAGTCGGCCGATCGCCTTTTCTTCGCCAACGACGACCACCACTAACTCTGGCAGATTTACTAACAATTTTGCAGCCCGAACCACTGTTTCTAATCCTTGGGTTAAACCAATATTGCCGCTATACATAAATACAAACTTGCCTTCTAATTTGTAGGCAGTACGGAAATAATTATCATCCTTAGACATGGGGAAAATAAAATTAGTATCAACCCAGTTAGGAATCACAACTAATTTTTGGGGAGATACCCCTTTACTGATTAAATTATCGGCAAATTGATCGGCAATAATACTGATTTTGGTAGCGGTACGGTAGGCAAATTTTTCTAAGCCTTCAAACACCCAAATTAATTTTTTATTACTCAATAAACCTACATGAATGGCAGCTTCGGGAATAATATCTTGGAGATTGAGAATCACGGGGCAACGGTGCAACCAACCCAGCAGAGCCGCCGGGACAGCGATCGGCAACGGTGGTGAAGTCAGAAATACCACATCAGGGCGCTTACCCCGGAGAGCATGAATAAAACTACTCACCACAAAACTCGCATCCAATACCACTCTTTCCAACAGATTGGGACGGGGACGAACTAAAACATAGCTGCGTTGAATAGCCACCCCATTCCTCAACTCCGTTGTGTAAAGTTTGCCCCGGTAGCTGGGATAGATCTGACGCTCTGGATAGTTGGGCATCCCCGTCACTACTCTCACCTCGTGTCCCCGTTTTACCAAACCCTCTGCTAGTTCCGTCATCAGTGGGGCAATACCGATCGGCTCTGGGTAATAGTTGTAGGAATAGATAATGATTCTCATAGTTTCAGGGTAGGGATATCCGCCGTTTTTGTTTGTTATTACCGATGCTGAATAAGGGATTAATCCTAGGAAAAATTGCTAGACTGGAACCGACAATTGACCAATAGTTGACCGGCAGTTGACTGAATAGTTGATAAACACACCTTAGATTTTTAGGAGAAAGACAATGAATACCCAACGTTGGCGGCGGGCGATCGCCCCTTTATTACTAGTATTATTCGTGATTATTGGCGGTTGTGCTGCTACTCAAACTTCCAGATTTGATCAGGCTCAACAGGAAAGTACTCAATCTAAAGCTACCCCTGCTGTATCGAAAGAAGCCACCGATGGCAGCAAATTCAACAAGTTTTTTCCCTCTTCCGGAAATGGTTTCACTAGAGTTTATACCCAAGAGAAAGATGGCTTTGCCAATGCCAAACTAGAGAAAGACGGTAAAACTTTAGCTCTGATGTCTATCAATGACACTATCAGTAACCCAGCAGCAGCTACGAAGTTTCAACAAAGTACCAAAATGATTGGTGGTTTCCCGGCAGTGAATCAAGGAAATACTGCTACAGCAGTGTTGGTAGCCGATCGCTATCAAGCTAAGGTTACTTCTAGGGTTCCTGAGTTTACTGTATCCGATCGAGAAACTTGGTTAGGGAAATTTGATCTTGCTGGATTAGCCCGAGTTAAGTAGTCAAAAAGTTGGTAGTTAAATAGTTCAATCTTAGAGCTAAAGTCTATCTAAAACTAAGCCCTAAGCAAATAATTTTCACCTAAATTTTAGGAGATTTGATCGTGAGTAAATCAATTTTTGAGATCGTTGACAAACTACCCACGGGTGGCTTGACGGTTATGTCCCTGAAGTCCTTGGATTTCGTGATCCCCGGTCAATGGACTAATCCCGTAGGATTTGAAAATACCATTAAGCTAATTACCGGAGAAACCGATGAAGCCCTGATCCAACAGATCGGCGATCGGGCTGTGCATCTCTACAATGACAAGTCCCAAGGTTATCAACGAGCCATGTGGCTTTATGAAACCGTTGATAGTGCCTCCAGCGCCCTCGGAGCCGCTTCCCTCGCCGGAAAAATCGGTGAAGATGTTTCTTTCCTTGGCTTTTTGAGCAAGCTGACCCCAAAACCAGAAAAATCTCAGAGCATTGACCTTTGTATCAAGCTGGTGGTGGAATTGGTGGCGTTTTGTCAGATCAATGGCATCCCCGGTGACAGCATTGGTGATTTTGTGGCTTCCCTTGGGGACTACAGTGGTGAGTCCTTGATGCGGATGGCGGCGCTAGTTTGTTTCGATGGTTTAATTCCTCTTGGTCCCGATTTTGCTCTCAAGGGTCTGAACACTCTCCGGGGTCTAAATCCTAGCGATCTGGGCAATAACTCTGTTTTCAAAAGTGTCAGCAGCTTGATTCCCGGCGATAGCACCGATGGGCAGTTAAATTTTATTACCAAAAGTTTTGATGCAACTACGGGCTGGATGAATGGCTTTGTGAGCGATCGAGGCTTAACTCCAGAAAATGTAGTAAACAATCTAGCAAGCTTTATAGAAATCTCTAAGGACAAACTAGAATACCTCGGAGCCTTCCTTGATGTCTCTACCAATTACTACTACCACACCGGAGCGCAAACCCTAGCCCGACGTTTAATCGAACGAGCCTTTGCCGAAATCTAGATTAATATCTTAGATTCACTAATCTCAAATAGCAGTCAAGCAACCCTTGGGTGATTAGGTCAAAAACTTCCGCCTAGTCACCCAAAATTAAGGTATTAAATAATTCATTAACTTCAGAAGGTTGAACTACGTTATGTTTATACCCTTCGATAATAATCATCCCAACTTATTGGAAAGGTATTTCTGAATGGATGAAACTGATTTTCTACTGCCTTTTATGTGTCTTCCACCCAGTAATCAGAATGAGTGGTTAAATCTCAGTGTTTTTGTAGATACTTATAATTCTAAATATAATACAAATTATACTTTTAAGTCTTTTCCTGAAAACGATAACCGCACAAGTCCAGAACCAGAAGTTTTGCTTTATGATGGTGATGCAAAAATGGTAATTGAGCGTAAATTTTTTTCATTTCCTCCAGATCATATTAGGATACATCAGCTTTGGCATGAATTTTGCGATGCTTTTTCACAACAGGTATTTAGTACTTTTTCTGACAGTTTATATATACTTGAGATTAAAAGTGCAGATATGCCAGCCAACAAAAAAGAAATTATTAAGTTAGCTAATGAAATAGCAAATGCTGTAATTAAACACGAATATGATATCAAGAATTCAGAAGGAATTTATTCAGACGATCTAATTCCTTGGAGTTTTTTTAAACTATCAGATATTGAGCGAGAATATAGTCGTATAGATTCTGGTGTGAATATTCGAGTAAAAACAAGATCATGCTTTTATAACAATAAACAACTGAACGATGCAATACCAATAATTAAAGATCAAGTATTTAAGCTTATTCAAAGCTCAATTCCAAAATTTAGTAATTATGATAATTGTCTCAAAGTATTAATATTGGAGCCACATACAGAAATTATAAATATTTCATTTAAAATTTTAAGAGAGGCAATACAAAGTATTAGCATACCTTCCACTATAGATCAAATTTGGTTGGCAGTACAAATAGAGATTGATGAGGAGAAGTTTATAAAAGATTATTATCGTGTTCAAAATGATTTTTGATCTTAATGCTTATTTTATTTATCTTATCTTGTAGTTTTATTACTCATCTTACAAATTGATCTGAGGAAAGAAACCTGATAACTTTTTGGGTAGTCCTAAAGAGTTAAGGATGAGTTGTAGTGATGGACAAAAAACCAAATGGCTCCAATATGGTTTTCTATCTTTTTAGAAAAGGATAACGTCTTGCGAACTAAACGCG
>JAIMKT010000102.1:4664-4806 GCA_020692245.1 Microcoleus sp. GA_180221_E-2-1-MAG-45_12 | reverse complement strand
ACATTGACGATACACTGAAGGCAATGACTACCATAATTTCCTTGCCCCTACCTCTGAGCGGTCGCCGATATACAAGCCCACAACCTCACGAGTACTGATATCTAGAGCCAACCAAATCCATTGTTTAGTTCCCTTATTCCCT
>JAIMKT010000102.1:2277-4565 GCA_020692245.1 Microcoleus sp. GA_180221_E-2-1-MAG-45_12 | reverse complement strand
AATTTTGGAGCCAAGGCTCGGAAACATCGCAGACACGGGCAATACCAGCAAGGGGAATCTTCTCTAAGAGGAGCTTATCGATGAGGTTTTTGGTTGATTGAGAAATAATTTTCTGCTGTGAATTTGCCACAAACTGACGACCGCAGTCCCGGCATTTATGATTCTGTTTACCGTTATGGATACGACCATTTTTGACGACTTTTATGGATTGGCAACTGGGACAATGTAGCAGTAGCATGGGAATTCAATTTTTCTCTAGATTTTAGCTTATCAAAGAGCTTGTCGCCAAGAAACAGATTCTCGCTGATGGAGTCCCCACGCTTCTAGGAGAACGATCGCCGCCCCCGCCAACCCAAAGGTTGCAAACCAAACTCTCAAAGGAAGTCCCAACATAGATATGGTGAAAGGCAATCCCGAATTAGCCAGAAGCGGTGTAAATATCATAATCGTAGGGGATTAACAAAAGTGTGGGTGATTTTATTCGATCCTGACTAGTGGTGAGGATCAAAACTTTTACACCAGCAATGTCCGCCTTGTATACCAAGCATGGATAAACAGAGTTTGAAAGAACAATACAGGATCATCGAAACCGCTTGAGGCAACGATCGAGGCGACTTCATGAGGTGGTAGTACGGCAACATTCCGACCATGAGCGTCCAAAAAGTTTTTAACCTCTTGATCTGGATATTCGGCATACCTCAGCATCTGAGTCCAAATTTCACGCAGGCTTTGATAGTCTGGAGTGGACATATCAGCAGCCAAATCCGCAGTAACTAAGTATCCTTGGGGGTGAAGTCGTGCAGCTATTTGACTAAAAAATTTGCGTCTCTCCTCTGGTTGCATAAAAAAGTGAGAGACCAGAAGACAAGTTGCGGCATCAAAAGGTGCTGATGGGGGTAAGGAATCGAGATAACCTTCATGCCATGTACAACGGGAGGCAATCCCCTGTTCTTCCGCTTTCTGACGACTGGTTTCGAGCATAGCAGTTGCAGGTTCGATCGCTGTAAATTGCCACCGCGGAAATTCTTGAGCAAGATAAATTAATTCCAAGCCAGTCCCGACCCCAACACAGAGAATTCGAGCCTCAGCAGGAAGCTCAGAAAGGATCAGGCGAGTCAGTAAATGTAGTGCGTCACGCAATGGAGCTACTTTCACCGCTCTTGCATCGTAGGTAGAAGCACGCTCTTTATCGAAAATAGTAGCTGACTCTTGATTTTGCATAATCTTGATTTTGGATGCTGCTGTTTATAACTTTTTATGTCACTAAAATATCTTGCTTCGAGCCTGATCTATCCATCACTATCGATGGTAGGCAATTAGATGGGCTAGAGCTTTGAAAACCATAAAGATTGTGGCTTAATAGGAGCTTGTTTAAATAAATAGCAGGAAACAGCAGAGAAGTAGTGTATAATTTCAACTTTTACTGGATAAACTTTGGAAGTCCAGCCCATGGGGCGCACATTTATTAGCGATGAATTATTAAAGGATAGATTATTATGTCTCAAGGCGAACGTTTACCCGTAGGGATTATTGGGGCTTCAGGCTATGGCGGTGTGCAGCTAGTCCGGCTTCTACAAGATCATCCCCAGATGGAACTAGTTTATCTAGGCGGTGATAGTAGCGCTGGCAAGCCCTTTGCGGATCTCTATCCTCACCTAGAGCATAGTATTAAACTCAAAGTCGAAGCTATTGATCTTGATGCGATCGCCCAACGCTGTGGGGCTGTCTTTTTGTCCCTGCCCAATGGTTTAGCCTGTGACCTAGCTCCGCCCTTGATTGCCAGAGGGGTAAAAGTTTTAGATTTATCCGCTGATTATCGATTTCAAGATTTGCAAACCTACACGAGCTGGTACGGCAAACAACGCCATGACCAAGAAGTAGCAGCAACAGCAGTTTATGGATTACCAGAACTATACCGCGATCGAATCAAAACTAGTTCCCTGATTGGTTGTGCGGGCTGCTATCCTACCGCTAGTCTCCTAGCGATTTCTCCTCTCCTAAAACAGGGCTTAGTAGAACCAGAAACTATTATTATTGATGCCAAATCTGGAACCTCTGGCGGCGGCAGACAGGCAAAAATCAATCTTTTATTAGCAGAGGCAGATAACTCTTTCTGTGCCTACGGAGTTGCCAGTCATCGCCATACCCCAGAGATTGAGCAGGTATGTAGTGATCTTGCTAGTCAAGAAATGCTTGTCCAGTTCACGCCTCATTTAGTACCCATGGTGCGGGGCATTCTATCTACAGTCTATGGCAAGCTCCGGGATCCGGGTTTAGTTAGGGAAGAT
>JAIMKT010000102.1:1273-2212 GCA_020692245.1 Microcoleus sp. GA_180221_E-2-1-MAG-45_12 | reverse complement strand
TTATCCCCAGACAAAGTGGGCTTGTGGGACAAATCTTTGTTACATCGGGGTGGAAGTTGATACTCGAACAGGTCGGGTAATTGTGATGTCGGCGATCGATAACATGATTAAAGGACAAGCGGGGCAGGCGATCCAATGTCTAAATATCATGATGGGCTGGGAAGAAACCCTCGGCTTACCAAAACTGTGCTTCTATCCTTAGTGGTTTGGCAGTAGCCACTTTTCAAAGTGATCCAAGGCTACCCAAGAATTCAATCAATCTTCTTTAAGATGACAAATATCTGGCAAAGATGACCAATAAATTGCAGCTAATTTCTAGCTAGTATTAGTTAATTTTTAGAGAAGAGGTGACGGTGATGATGAAACCAGTGGGATTTACGAAAGATACTACCGCTTGGGTGGTACAGGTGTGGGCAGCATTTGTTTTGTCGACTACGGCAACGACGATCGGGGTGACATATCTCCCTGTGGACAATTGGGTGAAAGGCTGTCTGGGAGTGAGTGTTTTATTCTCTCTGAGTTCTAGTTTTACCCTAGCTAAGACCGTGAGGGATAATCAAGAAGCCAACAGGCTCAACTCCAAGATTGAAGAGGCAAGGGTCGAGAAAATTCTTGCTGAACACCATCCCTTGAAATAAATCTCCCAGCCTTAGACAGTAGAATAGGGTAGATGTCAACATTTTATTTGTTAGTTACTTTCCTTATTAGTAGTGTCGGGTTCTTCCTGAGCGCTTGGATTGTGATCCCGGCGCCAATTTTTTCTCTATTGGTTCTATCTGTCGGCACTCCAGAAGTTAGTCCTTGGTTGTGGGGGGTGAATCTGCTGGGTGGTTTGTTATCCTTGGGTTGGCTTCTGCTCAAAGGCTCTATTCCCGGTGCAGTTAATAGTTTCACTCCTAGCTCGATCGCCCTCCTTGCCTTGAGTTTAAGTATTTTCGG
>JAIMKT010000102.1:0-1208 GCA_020692245.1 Microcoleus sp. GA_180221_E-2-1-MAG-45_12 | reverse complement strand
GGCAAGGGCAATTTCTCCAGATTATGCAGCAACCATTTCCCCAGAACTCCAAAAACTTTTTCGCTCCCAACCTTTTTCGGCTGTGGATGCGTGGCAAGGAATTAAGAGCCTTAATAAGGAACCTATTCGTTACACCCCCGGCATCCCGATCGCAACTCCGGCGGGAGTTTCCCTTTCCCTAAACCTTTACCGTCCACCTCAAAGGGGGATTTATCCGGCGATCGTGGTCATTCATGGCGGTGCTTGGCGAGAGGGCAGTCCCCAGAATAATGAAGAATTTAGTCGCTACATGGCAGCCCAGGGCTATGCTGTGTGGGCGATTACCCACCGTTATGCTCCAGCCCATAGATTTCCCACTCAACTCCAAGACGTGCGGACAGCTCTAGAATTTATCCAACAACGGGGCGGAGATTATGAAACTGATGTGGAGCGGATAGCAATCATGGGTCGATCAGCTGGCGCACAGTTAGCAATGTTGGCTGCCTACAGTCCAGAGAGTGCCTCAAGTTCCCCTATCCCAAAAATCAAAGCAGTGGTTAATTATTATGGCCCTGTTGATCTAGAAGCTGGTTATTACGATCTACCAAATCCAGATCCCATTGATAGTCGGGCTGTGCTGTTAGATTTCTTGGGGGGAACTCCTGACGAAGTAGGGGAGCTTTACCGGGCGGCTTCGCCGATCAATTTTGTGAAGGGGACTAATGGGAATAATTCTGGGAATAATTTTGGGAATAATTCTGGAGCTAGCGATCGATCCCTGCCTCCTTCTTTATTAATCTATGGTGGCAAAGACCATATAGTCATGGCAAAATTTGGCAAAGCCCTAGCCGATCGAATCAAAGCTAGGGGCGATCGAGCGGTATTCCTGAAAATTCCTTGGGCAGACCACGCCTTCGATGCAGTATTTTCTGGTCTCAGCAATCAACTCGCCCTCTACTACACCGAAAGATTTCTAGCTTTTTACCTCAACAAGCCCCCAGAATTCTCCCAAAATCAATCCCGTCCATCTTCTAGGTTGAACTGACAGGATTAAATTCACAGAAAAACCTACAAAAAAGACCCAGCCTACCTGAGACTGAGCCTAACAATTTTTTGATGATTCGCAGCAGATAAGAAAATTTATCTTGATCAAAACTGCACAGATTGACTATTCCGCAGTGGCTAGCTCGGTGTTACCTTGGTTACGTTTGCGGGTGAGGGAATTGAAG
>JAIMKT010000101.1:6455-12416 GCA_020692245.1 Microcoleus sp. GA_180221_E-2-1-MAG-45_12 | reverse complement strand
TATTTATTGAGTGTTTATTCCATAGTTTAGAAGGCGATGGGACTCAATAACTATAAAAATTAGCTTGTTTTGGAAATAATCTAGCTAGGTATTAATAAAAAAGTTTGGCTAGGCAATGGTGATCATCAATTAGTTAAATGAGCTATACACTAATGATGACTTTTTTGGAAATTTCTATTCCTAAATTGGTCGGAACTGCTATATTTAATTCAGTACAAAGTATTGAATAATATATCTCATGGATCAATAACCTTAGACTAGAATTGTTGATTGAAATTGCTGGTTAAAATCGCTAATTAATGTTTTTTGTCAGGGATCTTGATCAAGATCATGAGTTAGATGGCAAGTTAACAATATTTGGGGTTTAGATTATTATGGCGCAAACCAGTGAAGTTAGTTCCTCAAAACAGGAAGCCCTCAAGAATTTATTCACAGAATTGGCGGCAAATCAGCAACCAATTAGAGTAATTGTGGGAGCTAGGGATACACAACAGGATGGCTGGGTCTCGACGGATGTGGATAGCCTAAATCTTTTGGTTCCAGAAAACTGGGCGCAGTATTTTAGACCGAACACGATCGAGGCGATTATGGCAGAACATGTCTGGGAGCATCTTACCAAAGAGCAGGGGATTCAAGCCGCCCAAATTTGTTATCAATACTTGCAACCGGGGGGCTATGTCCGCTTGGCTGTCCCTGATGGTTTTCATCCCAACCCCGCCTATCTCGACTGGGTTCGCCCCGATGGTGTGGGTCCCGATGCTGATGACCATAAATTAGTTTATGACTATCAGTCTATTCAAGAAGTCCTGACGATCGCTGGCTTTAAAGTGGATTTACTAGAGTATTTTGATGAGTCTCAGCAGTTTCACTACCGGGAGTGGGATCCCCAAGCTGGGCTAATTCGTCGATCGAAGCGGTTTGATCCCCGCAACTCCCCAGAGATCAACGCTACTGAGAGCCATTTCCGTAGCTTTCTCAGCAATTCCCCCGCCAATGGCAATCCCTACAATCTTTACTACACTTCTATTATTTTAGATGCATGGAAACAAAACTAGTCTCGGTGATCATTCCCTGCTTTAATGCGGAAAGATGGATTGGCGAAGCGATCGATAGCTGCCTAAACCAAACCTATCCCCATTTGCAAATTATCGTCATTGATGATGGTTCCACAGATAAAAGTTTAGAAATTATCCAAAGTTTCTCAGGCGCCATTACTTGGGAGACGGGGGTGAATCGGGGGGGGAATTATGCTCGTAACCGAGGCTTTGCCCTTGCTCAAGGAAACTATATCCAGTACCTAGACGGGGATGATTATTTTCTGCCTGATAAGATTGCTAAACAGATGAGTTTCTTGACCCAGCACCAAGCAGATGTGGTCTATGGAGATGTCCGCTATCAATATCATCTGCCAGAGGGAGAGGTTTCTCAGCAGAATGCAGAATTTCCCGGTATTGCTGGAGCGCACGAAGATTTTTTAGAATCTCTCCTTGCCTATGGTTGCCTGCCCCCCATGGCGTATCTCCTGCGGCGGGAGGCGATCGTCCACAGTCAGGGCTGGGATGAAACCTTACCTGCGGCTCAAGACCGAGATTTCTTTATCTCCTTGATGCTGAGTAACCCCCACCTCCGAGTCAAACATCAACCCGGTTATGATTCCATCTATCGTCGCTACGGCAATGTCACGGTATCCACTGCCAATAAGCCCCGATTAGTCAAGAGTTTTTGTCGAGTATTAGGGAAGGCAGAATTTCATCTCCAGAAGAGCGATCGCCTCTCTCGTGGCTACATCAAGGCTCTAGCAACTTCCTACTACGACCTGAGCCAAACCTACAAACAAGACATTAGCTTCTCTTTGTACCAATACATCATCAAAAAATACTTAACGCTCATGAGTAGATTCTGGCTCAAAAAGCTAGAACCCTTGAACCTAGTTCCAGTACAGTTAATTAGTAGTTAACTTTGCCTAAGCTTGAGATTGGCTTGGTTGCTAACTTCGGTAATTATTAACAAAGTCAGAGGGGCTAATCCCACTCTACTTAACTCTTCGGGGCAAGTTTTGTGCATAAATCCTCTAATCAATACCGATTAATTAGTAGATTAGGTCTGGGAAGTTTAGTTAGTTTCGGGTTGGGGGGCTGGTGGCAGAGTCCTCTTGTGGCAGAAGGAGGGGCAGAAAGGTTGGTAGAGACTCCAGTGATAGAGAATTCTGTAGACATGCCAGTCCAAATTCCTGTAGCAATCCCCGCCCAAATCCCCGAAGCAATAGCAGCAGAAAATTCTATTCCAGAATGGGAAAATAGCCCCATCTTCCAGCGTTGGCAGCGGCAGATTCCTAATGTTTTGGCAGACATAGAAAATGACCCCAGCTTTCGGACTCGGTGGCGGTTGGGCTACGGGGAAAGAGAGCAACAGGGCGGGGTAAATTTGGGTGTGGAAGATATTTTTCTGGTCGATCGCCTCACTCTCAGTGGTGATTATCAGGCTGATACTCAAGCTCATGATCAAACTAATGCTACAGCTTACGGGGCAGAGTTGCGTTACTATTTGCTACCCTTGGGAAATTACGTCAACGCCGCTCCAGTCTTGGGCTATCGTCAGATGAACACAGAAAATTTTACCACCAATGGCGTGAGGGTTGGCGGCAGAGTGCAGGTAGTCCTATCCCGTCCTAGCGCAGCAGACCTTGCTCTGAGTCAAACTTGGGTCGCTCCCGGCAGTAGTCAAGAAGTAGCAATTACCGATGTTTCCCTAGGCTATGCCCTTACCCGTAATCTCCGGATCGGCACTCAGTGGCAATTACAACAATATGGTCAAGGGAGCGATCGACGTCTTGGTATTTTTGTGGAGTTCTACTAAGTACCCTAGATGGTATAGGTGTAGTAGCAGCACTTACTAGCTAGATGATACTGGCTATAATTGAGTTAATATATCTTAACGGTTAAGTACCCATGTTTTCTCTAACTCAAACTACTTCTAGACAAAAAGAAATCCTAGAAGTTGTCTTTCGCAACGGCTGGGACTACATGCGGGGACTCCTGACGGGGGGTAAAGCCGGACAACCCCAACTGCCACCGCCAGAAATTTTACGAAATATCATGATTGATTTAGGCCCTGTGTATGTGAAGATGGGGCAACTTTTAAGCACTCGTCCCGATGTCCTTTCTCCTAAATATATTCAGGCTCTATCTAGCCTCCAAGCGCAAGTTCCTCCGGTGAGTTGGACAGAAATTAGCCCATTGATTCGGCAGGAATTGGGGCAACCCATCGAGTCAGTATTTCAGAGCATTAACCCAGTTGCGATCGCGGCGGGGTCGATCGCCCAGACCCACAAAGGCGTATTACTCAACGGTCAGGTAGTCGCCCTTAAGGTACAACGTCCCGGCATTGAAAAAATTGTTGCCCAAGATATTGCCCTCCTCAAGGGAGTTGCAGAACTAGTTTCCCTGACAGATTTCGGCTCAGAATTTGATTTTGTCGGTCTGGCGGAGGAGTTCAGCACAGCTCTGGCGGCGGAGTTAGATTTCACCAAAGAAGCTCACAATACCGACCAGTTACGGCAAAATATGTCCCAGAGTCGCTGGTTTGCGGCAGATCAGTTATTTATCCCCGGTATCTATTGGGAATGCACGAGTACAAGGCTCTTGGTGCTGGATTGGTTAGAGGGGAAACCTCTGTTGGAGGCAACTTTGAAAATTCCTGAGATGGGGAAAGATGCCCTCACCGTCCGCCATGAAACCACAACTCTGTTATTCCGGGTCTTTTTCCAACAGCTATTTGTAGATGGATTTTTTCATGCTGATCCCCATCCGGGTAATATTTTCTATCTGGATAATGGGAAAGTTGCCCTCCTTGATTTTGGCATGGTCGGCAGGATTGATCCCCGTACCCAGCAGACTTTGACGGAGATTTTGTTGGCGATCGCCGATCTGGATGCCCGCCGTTGCGCCCAATTGACCATCGAGCTATCTGATTCTGAACAACCCGCTAACCTCAGTAAGCTCGAAAACGACTATACTCGTCTCCTCCGTAAGTATTACAATGTCAATCTTGAGCAGACGAATTTCTCGGAAGTATTTTATGAATTGCTGCAAACTGCGAGGGAAAATAATCTGAAAATCCCCAGTAACCTCGGACTCTATGCCAAGGCGATCGCCAACCTTGAAGGTGTAGCCCGGACTTTTGATCCCCAAATTAATCTCCTTGATGAACTCAAACCCCTGACCATTGACCTGTTCCAAAGCCAACTTTTCGGCGAAAACCCCCTCCAAGCCCTCCTCCGCACTGCCCTAGACCTGAAGAGCCTCTCGTTTCAATCCCCCCGCCTCCTTGAACTTCTCCTCGAACGCATCACCACAGAAAACCTCACATGGAATCTCAGTCTCAAGGATTTGGAACCCCTGCGGCGGAGTGTAGATGATTCGGCAAATCGGCTTTCCTTCAGTATTGTGGTCGGCTCTTTGATCATGGGAGCGGCGATCATTTCCACCAAAGCCCAAACCAGTCAGCTATCTTTTGTCAGTAATGCCCTGTTTGCCGCCGCTAGTTTCTTGGGATTGTGGCTAATTATTAGTATTCTTCGTTCCGGGAGATTGCGCTAACTTGGTTTGCAATAGCTGGAGATTGGCTCGATCGAGGATTACTTTAATTTCCATCTGTTGTTTGGCATCTCGCAGCAAGAGGGTATATTGATCACCACTGCCCCCAAGGGCTATTTGGGGATTATTAATGGTGTATTGCTGATAGATAATTTCGGGGATGCCGACCCGGATCACTAACTCTTTTTGAGATTGGGGATAGATATACAGTTGTTGCTGTTGGGGGTCTAGTTCTAATTTCGCTGCCGTGGAATTTTTCTCGATCGCCTCTGGCTTATCCTCCCGCCGCCAGTAGAGGGTGATCCCCCGGACTTGAGGAGTATAGATGGTAAATTTTTCATCAAAGCGAGCAGGTTCCCAGTCTAGTTCCTGAGCAGCACCAGTTAATAATCTCTGCTTCCAAGCAATTTCTTTTCCTTGCATTCCTGCCCACCATTGGCTGATGGTTGCAAAATTTTGGGCGTTATCGGGGTTGGGGCTGCCCTGTTCCCACGTAATCAAAGTGTTCACCATGAGAAATGTCCTAATTGAATCGGTGTGAAATATTGAGATTGGTTTTTGAATCTAAAAACTTGAGGCAAGAAAATTTGTTTTCAGGTTCTTTCTCTCAGTGTAGTTGCAAAATCGGGGCTTTGTGTTAAGATAGTAACCGCGCAAATAAAGTTATGTATTGAAACCAAGTATTGAAGCTGGATATTAAAAGCTGGATATGTTGGTAATCAAAACTAGGCTCAGTAGCTCAGTGGTAGAGCTAGGGACTCATAAGCCCTCGGTCGTTGGTTCAAATCCGACCTGAGCCATAAATTATCATCCCTTGTTAGGGTCTTCAAGGGAAGCTATGCAATTATAGAGGAGCTATTCAATAAATTTGATCAGCTTAACTTTGGATTCTGGGCTGTACCTAGCGACGATCGACTCAATATCTCGTAACTGACCTAGGGCTAAACCACAGGGTCTGCCGTACTTGGCTTTGACTCGATCGCTGGCAATATTTAGGGCTGTGCGAGAGCGATCGAGGAAATCTGCCATCAAGTATTCCTGATCGGGGGTGAAGTATTCTTTCACAATCAAAGAGGGAGAATAGCAGGTTTCTTGAGTGCCGTCGGGGAGTTGGATTTGGAAGTGAATTTCTGGCATGGGATTTGGTTTGATTGAGTATCTAGTTGAAAGTCTAATTTAGGGTCTAATTTGGGATTTAACTTGAGAAAATAATTGAGAGATTAGAGAGGTTATTATGAGGCTAACAATTGCTGGTAATGGGTTAGGTGCATTTTAGCAGAGGTTTCCCAAGAGTAGGCAGCCGGGATTGATCGACTATTTTCAATCAAGGAATTGGCTAACAAAGGGTCAAGGCTCGATCGCATAG
>JAIMKT010000101.1:0-6374 GCA_020692245.1 Microcoleus sp. GA_180221_E-2-1-MAG-45_12 | reverse complement strand
TAGCGGTGATCACGGGCAAACCAGAGGCGATCGCTTCCAGCACCACCAAACCCCAGCCTTCCTTCACCGAGGGAAACACAAAAGCATCTCCCACATGATAGAGAGCCGCCAACTCCGCATCGGTGACAACTCCCGGCAAAATTAGAGATTTACCTATTTCGATCCCCAGTTGTTGAGCTAAAGCAAAAAATTGCTGCCGATAATCTTGGTAATCAAACAAAGTTGCTCCCCCGGCAATCACTAACTGGGCTTGGGGAAAATCTGCTAAAACTTCGGCAAAGGCAGTAAGAAGAGTGAGGGAATTTTTCCTTGGTTCAATCCCGCCCACGGTGAGATAGATCGGCTGACCAGTTAATTGCCACTTAGTCTGAATTTCTGACTCTATTCCTGTTGCTTGGGAGGAGAAAAGCTGGGTATTTACCCCATTTATGACCCGTGGTGCAAAAATGCCATAATCTTGCTGTAATTTATCCTGCCAATATTGACTTACGGATAAACGCAGGTCTGGCTCCCGGATCGATCGATCTTGACACTGACGCAGGTAGGGGCTGGTATAGTCTTCCACATGATGCACCGTGCGGACAACGTGGGGAATAATGGCGGCTTTTTTTAGCACCAGTAGGGCATTAGCACTAATACAATCTTGGGCATGGTAGCAATTGTAGGCTGGATCTGCTTGAGGATTACTTTGATTATCTAAGTATTCTCTAGTGAGGTAATCGACAAATTCTTGGGTGCGTTGCTGAATTAAGGCATCCATACTAGCTGGTGCTGGTTGGGCAGGAACTAATTTCACCTCAAAGGTCAGAGAGCGATCGAACCCGACCCCATCTTTTGCCAGAGCATAGACACAAACCTCATGCCCCAAGCTCTGTAAAGCTGCCGCTAACTCCAAGGTATGAATGACACTCCCCCTTGGTTTTGTCGCATAGGTAAACAGAGCAATTCTTAGATTCATCTGGACTTACCAAGAAATACTAATAGCTATTAGCAATCTTCTCCTTGAGTGACCCGGCGGATATTAAGCACATCGGTCATTTTGCGGACTTGGCTAAAGGCTCGATCGAGTTGGGCTTTGTCTTTAATATCGATGCACAGATCAATAATGGCGGGGCGATCGAGGGAAGTTTTGACCTGAGCATTGCGGACATTAATTTTGTGATCCATCAAATGGGATAGCACATCCTTGAGGAGTCCGAGGCGATCGATGGCTTCAATCTGGACGTTTACTGGGTAGGTTGCGGGTCTGCCTTCCGTGGCGCAGGGGTTCCAACTCACGGGAATTAGGCGATCGCCCGGCACTTTTTCTAAATTAGCACAGCCCTGACGATGGATCGTGATCCCCCGTTGCTTCGTCACCATACCCATGATCGACTCTCCCGGCACTGGGTTACAACAACCCGCTAGATGATAAAGAATCCCTTCTACTCCGGCGATCGGGAAATTTTTATTATCTGGCTTAGGAGTGGGGCTGGGGTTGATAATTTCAATTAGGGTTTCCTCTGGTTCGGGGAGCTTGGCAGTAATTGCCTCCCGGATTCGATTTACCACCAGATTTAGGGTAATTTCCCCGTAGCCCAAAGCAGCCAAAAGATCATCCACTGCATGATAATTGCAGCGCTCTACTACTCCTTGCATCGGCTCTGATTTGAGGAGATTATCTAAACCTTTTTTACCCAATTCTTTTTCTAATAATTCTCTGCCCCTAGTAATATTTTCGGAACGATGGAAGCGCTTGTACCATTGGCGGATGCGGTTCTTGGCACTGGGGGTAACGACAAAATTGATCCAATCCAAGCTGGGTTTGGCACTTTTCTGGGTGATGATCTCCACCATGTCCCCATTTTTTAGCTCTGTTTCCAACACCGACCAGCGCCCGTTCACCCTTGCTCCGTAGCAATGATTGCCCACTTCTGTATGAATCCGGTAGGCAAAATCTACAGGGGTTGCTCCCTGCATCAGGGCGATGACATCACCACTGGGAGTAAATACATAAATATCTTCATCAAAGAGGTCGCCCTTAACACTTTCTAAGTATTCTTTAGCATCCTTGAGGTCGTTCTGCCAATCTAGTAGCTGCCGGAGCCAGACAAATTTGTATTCTTCGGGGTTGAGTTTGGCTTCATTGGAATGTCCCTCCTGTTTGTATTTCCAGTGAGCTGCAATCCCATACTCAGAGATGTGGTGCATGGCGATCGTGCGGATTTGGATTTCGAGGGGTTTACCGCTCAGACCGATAACGGTGGTGTGGAGGGATTGATAATGGTTGGGTTTGGGTAAACCGATGTAATCCTTGAATCTGCCGGGGACGGGACGGAAGGCATCATGGACAATCGCCAAGGCTCGGTAACATTCCTCGTTAGTTTCTACAATAATCCGCATAGCCGTGAGGTCGTAGATCTGGCTAAATTCCTTTTGGCGGCGCTCCATTTTTTGATAAATGCTGTAGAGGTGCTTGGGGCGACCACTGACATCTAACCAGTTAATCCCGGCTAGGTCTAAACGATTGCGTAATAGCTCCGTAGTTTCCCGGATGCGTGCTTCTCGATCGGCTCTTTTTTCTACCACTAGTTCTTGCATCTGCCGATAGGATTCACTATCTAGATATTTAAAACTTAAGTCTTCTAGTTCCCATTTCAAGCGCCAAATCCCCAAACGGTTCGCCAAAGGAGAAAAAATTTCCTTGGTTTCCAGTGCCACCTGTTTTTGCTTTTCGGGGGGCATAAATTCCAAAGTCCGCATATTGTGTAGGCGATCGGCTAGTTTCACCACAATCACCCGGATATCCTCCGCCATGGCTAAAAACATCCGCCGGAAGTTCTCTGCTTGGGATTCAGTTTTGCTAGAAAAATGTAACTTAGATAGCTTTGTTACCCCTTCTACTAACCTCCGGACTTCTACCCCAAACCGTTCCTCAATTTCCTCTGGCTCCACCGCCGTATCTTCCACCACATCATGGAGAAATCCCGCCGCAATCATGGTACTGCTGCCCCCCATGTCCCGAAGAATTCCGGCTACCGCCACCGGATGGGCAATATACGGCTCCCCAGACCGACGACACTGCCCGTCATGGAGTTGGTAAGCAAAATTAAAGGCACTACAAATTAGCTGATTATCCTCGATCGAGTACTCTGTGGGAGTCCCCTCCGATTGATTGATCAAACAGCGCTGAAGCCAACTAGGGACATCAAACTGGTAGGGCAGCAGACAGGAATGGCGGGCTGGTTCAGTGGTGTCAGTAGCAGTTGCAATAGGGTTGGGAGCAGTGTTAGGGGAAGTATTGGCAGTAGTGTTGAGGATGGCAGTGTTCATAGTAGTCAGCAAAGGGAGTGGGTGGATACTTAAGAAATATTCGGGTGATATCTAGAAAATATTCAGAAAATATTTAGACAGGAAAATACTTAGACAATATTGAGACAAATAGTTAAGAAAGTTTTGAGGCTCGATCGAGCAATCATTGAGAATGCCTCCGTGATTTTACGTATTTTTTTGCGGGTTTCTAGGGAAATTAGATAGATAAGAATAGCAAAGAAGGGACAAAATCCGTAGAGCTAATTTTCTCCCATGTAGGGTTAATAATTGATTTAATTAAAATATCAGAATTATTTATACAAATCTTAATCTTATTGTGAATGATTTTCTTCTAGATAGCTATGCCCAGAAGTATCAGCAGCTATTGAATCTTCTGAATGAATCAATAAATCCTCCTCTAGATATAGCGTCTTTTCTCACTTCCCCAGAGCAAACCCCGTGGCAGGAGCTAACCCAATTTTATACCCAACAAATATTACCCCTGACTGGTGAAGAACTACCCCCAGAAATTACGGCAAGATGGCGATCGATCCAAACCGAAATTCACCGGGCGATGAAACTATTAACAACAGATATTGCTCTCCTCCGGGCAGCCCGCAGCCCTGATCTACAATCTCAAAGACAAAAGGTATTGCTCGATCGCCTCACCACCCTCACCACCTATTGCCAAGCCATCCTCACTTGGAAGATTTAGGGAACTAAAAACTGGAGAATCGGTCAGGTTTTATGGGCTTGGGTGGGGCTTTGTTGATGGTAAGGTGATGAAAATAGCTGGATTTTTCTGCTCTTGTTTGCTTCTAGTTGAAGAGTTAAAAAAGCAAAAGTTAGGAACATGATTAAAAACTAATTGAGCTTTCAGGAATCACCAAATTCACATTGATGAAGTTATTGATGAAGTTAGTTAATTAACTAATCGGCTGCCTCCAATTTCGGGAAGATTATTCCCAAGGGCAACACGCCTATGCTCCCTAGGGCATCTAAAATCTGGTATTTTTGTTATTTAGAATTATTTTGAGGAGATTTGTTATGGGTTTTTCAGATAAATTTGGTCGATCGACCACCAGTGTTGCGGCGCTAGTAGCCTTGGGTTTGACAATGCCAGTCCCCGCTCTAGTCATGGCGCAGACTCGGATTAGTTTTAGTGATACTCAAAACCACTGGGCGCGTCCTTTCATTGAGAGTCTAGCTCAGGAAGGATTAATCAATGGCTTTGCCGATCGCACCTTCCAACCAGAGCAGACCATTACCCGTGATCAGTTCAACTCCATTCTCAATCAAGTCTTCAACAACCGCAGCATCCAACTTTCCCAAGGTTTCAACACCACTGCTGCTAATTATTGGTCTAGTTTTGATTTTCAAAATAACCGGGCTACTTCCCCTAACCAGTTACGAGGCACTGATAGCCTTTCCCGGATTCAAGTCCTGATGGCTATTACCAACGGCTTGGGTCTGAATCCCACGGGTAATCCTCAAAATGTCCTTGGAGTCTATCAAGATGCTTCCCGGATTCCCAGTGCTGCGGCTGGTGGTCTCACTGCTGCTACCGAAAATGGCTTAGTTGTGAACTATCCTGATGTGCAATTTTTTGACCCTAACAAACCTGCCACCAGAGCTGAAGTCACGGCTTTTATCTATCAAGCCCTAGTGAACCAAAATATTTTTGATCCCATCTCTAGCCGGACGATCGCCGCTCGCTACATTGTCCAACCCGGTAATCTTGCCAACAACTCCAACTTTCCGGGAAGTTCTAACCCAGTCACAAACAATCCTCAAAATACCAATCCCCAAAATATTGGCAACCGCATTGCCCAAAATACAATAATCAACGTCCGCTACCCCCAAGCCCAGAGAATTGTCCTCACTCCCGGTGAAAATCAAAATCTGACGCTTTTGGTGACAGATAATATTGTCAATTCCCAAGGACAGGTATTAATTCCACGGGATAGCCAGATTGAGGGGCAGATTACTTCTCGCTTCAATGGCAGTCAATTTTTGGGAGCGCAGTTTGTGGCTCAGCGCCTAATTGTGGGCAATCAAGCCTACAACTTTAATGCAGTTTCTCGTCTGATTAGCAGTCAACCCCCCGAAGCTGTGAGCCAACAATCAGGAGTAGGTGATGTTTTGATCTCTACAGCAGCACGGGCTATTCTTGGTAATGTTACTGGTGGCGGCGGTGGTGGTTTGATAGAAGGGATACTAGGCTCAATTTTTGGTGGTAATCGTCCTGCGTCCAACCCCACAACTAATCAAGTAGTACTTATCAATACAGCAACGGATCTCCAATTGGCAACCCAAAGTGATTTGGTAATTGGGAATTAAGAGGATATCTTAAAAGTTCCTGGTGGTTGTAGATGTGTAGTAGCTTTTTAAAAAGTAACCACATCTACAACATTACTCCCGAATCGATATACTAGTCATCGATAAATGCTAGTTTTCAAGTTCCGTCATTGGTGGGAATTTGCTTAGACTTGGGTAAGAGATCGTACAGTTAGAATTTCATCAGGGTGCAAGGGAGTAACGGCTGATTTAGGGACGACAACGGTATCAATAGATTCACCTAGGGCGTTAAAAACTTCAAGAATATAACCTTCTTCAATACGATCGAGATCGGGGACAGTATCAATAAATTTAGCGACATCACCTTATTCATTTTTTTGGCTTTAGAGTGATAATAGGATGACGATCGCTACCCTCAGGGATTCCCTTCTGAAATAGATCGACGTATTGCTGGAGAATTGATTGGGAGCTAGGAATGGGGTTCGATCGAGGATGATTGTGCCGCAGGAGTTGAGCTAGTTCAATAATGGCATTACTAGCCCCTACAGTGTCGCCGATCGCTACCAGCCTGCCCCATGACCAAGGTTCGATCCAGCTATTAATTACCTCACGGGAGCCGGGATTATCGTAGGCAATAATGGCTCTACTGGCGGCGATCGCCTCTTGGAGCACCCTTGGTCTGCCCTCATTATCGGAACACAGCAACACAATTTCTGCCTGTTGGAGATACTGAATAATTTCTCCCCTTGCTAGTTTGCCTTTCAGACTAATGCGTTGCTCTAGAC
>JAIMKT010000100.1:10440-12609 GCA_020692245.1 Microcoleus sp. GA_180221_E-2-1-MAG-45_12 | reverse complement strand
AATCAGGTTTCTAGCTTTTATCGATCGAGCAGTTTTGCCAAACTTACCAAAATTGTAAGAATTGCTGAATCCGGAGCCGTTCCCTTTAGTTTCCAACGTTATCCAGCGTTATGCAGTAAGATACAAAGTTAAATATAGATTTCTATTAGTTTGCTACAATTATCATCTTTTTATGGTTCCCAACTCAGATAGTACAGATAATCACGAGCCGACTATTTCTCCAAATCCTGCCAATGCTTCCGCCCCAGTAATTGTCCGCAACATTGAAATAGATGATTTAGCTCCAGTTTTTCATCTAGGCGAATCATTGTTTACCAGTGACCTCTACCCCTACCTTTACAGAACTTGGGAAGAATGGGAAGTGATTGGCTTCTACAACACGGATCCGGAGTATTGCCTAGTTGCCGAGATTGGTGGGCAGTTGGCGGGGTTCATTTTAGGTACGGTGATTAGTAAAGCTAGTTGGAATTATGGCTATATTGCTTGGTTAGGGGTCAGTCACGATTTCCAGCGCCGGGGTGTAGCCGGGAAACTTTTTGACAAACTAGTAGAGCGGATGATTGAGGAGGGAGTCAGGTTTATGCTCCTCGATACAGACCCAGCCAATGCGGCAGCAGTGAAGTTTTTCACGAGCAAAGGTTTTGGCAACACGAGGCAGCATGTTTATTTGTCCTTGAATCTGAGTAAGCATGAATACTACGGCAGAATCATTTCCTACGAACGAGATAAGGCAGAACGGGCTAATCCGTGGCGATCGAGACGCAGACATACCTAGGTAGATATACTCAATCTAATGCTAGCTGAGATAAAGTTAGACTCAACCTATATATTTATTTATTTATTTTTTAATTATTTTATAATATTCCCTAGTTTTTCACTTTTTTCCTCTAGGGTTATAGATACCGCTATGATTTTGATCAAGACTTGGCATTAACAAATGTAGGGTTAGCTCGAGCAAGATTAAGAACATAGGGTGAAATTCTTCCATGCCTTGCAGTTACAACTAACCTTGGATATTTTGTTACCTATGTCTAACTCCCTGAATACAAATACAACTGACAATGATAGTCTGTTGCTATCTTTGAGAGATGCCCAACTCCGGATTATTTTTGAAACTACCCAAGATGCGATCGTCATCTCTGATGATCAAGGATGCTATTTAGATGTCAATCCCGCCGCCTGTAAGTTATTTGGCGTAGAAAGAAAACAACTTTTAGGACGCTGTACTTTTGAGTTTACTGAACCTAACCTTCAGGTTCCCCACGGTGGGCAAGAATTTAGGAAGCAAGAACTTCCAACCCAAGAAAACCTGCTAGGCGAATTCCGGATCCTGCGACCAGACGGAGATATCCGAATCGTGGAATATATAGCTAGGATGAACTTTTTACCCCATCGCCACCTATCAGTAATCCGAGATATTACCGAGCAGAAGCAAACCCAAGAGCGGGTTACAGCCCTAGAAAAGTTATTACAAGCCACAGAGGTTGTCCTGCCCATTGACCACCCAGACCAGTTGACAACCAGACAGAAAACCGAGGCAGAACTGGCTTACTTCCAAAAAATCACCCGTTATATCCCCGGAGCTATCTACCAATTTACCCAATCCGCCGATGGACAAGTTTCCCTACCCTATGCTAGCGAGGGACTCAAGGAAATTTATGGGATTTCTCCAGAAGAAGTCCGGGAAGATGCCAGTCTATTTTTAGCTCGGCTACATCCCGATGACTATGCCCGTACTCTCGAATCCATTACCGAATCCGCTGCCCACCTGACCCGTTGGTATTGTGAATATCGTATCTGCCGTGATGGAGAAGTATTTTGGTTGCTAGGGGATGCGACACCCCAACGAGATCGTGATGGCGGTACTACTTGGTATGGCTATATTCGAGATATTACAGACCAAAAAGCCAAGGAAACCGACCTTGCGGAACTCAGTAGACAACTGAAAAAAGCCCAAGAAATTGCCCGTTTGGGTAACTGGTCTTTTGAGATCACCACTCAGAAGATCACTTGGTCGGAGGAAGTTTTCCGCATGTTTGGCATGACTCCAGACCAGGGCGAACCCACTTTTTTGGAACATGTCCAACAATTTCACCCCGATGATCGTGCCTTTTTTGTAGAGCGGGTGACTGAAGCTAACCAGGGTATTCCCCAGAACTTTGATTGTCG
>JAIMKT010000100.1:0-10422 GCA_020692245.1 Microcoleus sp. GA_180221_E-2-1-MAG-45_12 | reverse complement strand
AGAGGTTCGCTACATCAATAGCCGTATTGAATTAGGGTGGCAGGATGGGAAATTGGTGCATATGTTCGGGATTCTTATCGATATCACCGATCGCCGCCTAGCAGAATTGGAACTAGAGCGATTTTTCACCATTTCCCTTGATTTGCTCTGTATTGCTGATCTGGAGGGATATTTCCGCCGTCTTAATCCAGCTTGGAAAGATACTCTAGGCTATGCTGCCTCAGAATTAGAAGGGGTTCCTTTTCTTAATTTCATCCATCCCGACGATATTGACCTGACCCTAGCCTCTGTTAGCGATTTAGCCAAGCAACGTAAAATCCCAAACTTTATTAACCGCCTCCGGGCTAAGGATGGTAGTTATCACCATATTGAGTGGCGATCGAGCCTCCAAGGAGAATTAATTTATGCCTCAGGTCGTGATATTACTGAACGCATCCAGGCCCAAGCGCAAATTCAAGAACGAGAAAGATTTCTGAGTAGTATTTATGAGGGAGTTGGCTGTCTAATTTTCACTGTGGATCTGCAAGAAGATGACAGATTTGAATATACAGGCTGGAGTAAATCCTGTGAAATAGCCCTAGGGATTCCGGCAGATCAGGTATTAGGAAAAACTCCTCAAGAGCTAATTCCTTACGAAGGAGAAATTACTTATCAAAGATATCTCAATTGTGTTCGATCGGGAGTGCAGACTACCTACGAAGAATGTTTAACTTTTAATGGTCAAGAAATTTGGTGGCTGACTACCCTTAGTCCTGTTAAAGATTGCCAAGATAGAGTTTATCGAGTGCTAGGGACGACTATTAATATTAGCGATCGCAAACAAGCAGAGCAAGCAATTCTCCAAAAATCCCAAGAACTAGAAATAGCTTTACAAGATTTACAAGATACTCAAATGCAGCTCATCCAAGCCGAGAAAATGTCTAGTTTGGGTCAGCTTGTAGGCGGAATCGCCCATGAAATTAATAACCCCGTAAGCTTTATCTACGGTAATCTTACCTACATTTCTGAATACACCGACAACTTGTTAGAACTTATTGATCTCTACCAAGCATCTCATCCCCATCCCTCGACTCAAATCACGGAGTTTATAGATACGATCGACCTAGATTTCTTGATCGAAGATATGCCGAAAACTATCAATTCCATGAGTAATGGAGCCTTACGAATTCGAGATATTGTCAAATCCCTCCGCACATTTTCCCAGCTTGATGAAGTGGGCCTAAAAGCTGTAAATCTCCACGATAATCTTGATAATACCTTGGTGATTTTGCAAAACAGATTGCAGCGCACCGGAGGCAATTCTGCTATTCAAGTAATTAAAAATTATGGCAACCTACCCCTTGTTGAATGCTACGGGGATTTGTTAAATCAAGTGTTTATGAATCTAATTGTCAATGCCATTCAAGCCATTGAAGAGCGGCCGGTAAAAGCACTCCATCCAGACGATCGAGATCTGATTACCATCACAACAAGTCTTGAGCCATCTCATCTTGAGAAATCTAGTTATGTCTCGATCGTCATTGAAGATAACGGTGTGGGTATGAGTCCAGAAATTCAAGCCCAAATTTTCAATCCTTTCTTTACTACCAAACCCATTGGGACTGGAACAGGTATGGGGTTAGCCATTTGCTACCAGATCATCACCAAAAATCATCAAGGGGAATTATCATGCAGTTCTACTCCCGGAGAGGGCAGCAAACTAACAATTAAGCTCCCCATTCACGCTGCGGATTTCCAGAGTTCCTAGCTTTCGCCCAAATTTAGCCCCAAATTTTGTTAAATTGGAAAGGAGTTCAGGATTTAGGTAGGGCTATGCAAGATCAAGATTATTGGCGAAATAAAGACCCTTTGTGGGAAACAGCCCTAGGTGTTATTTCTACTCGGAGTTTTCCTGCCATCATCGATACTGCCGATGTCATGCTCAAAGCCTCTGGAGTGCGCTTAATTGGCTATGAAAAAGTAGGCAGTGGCTACGTGAGTGCGATCGTCCGGGGGAAAATTGCTGAAGTCCGGTTAGCAATCCAAATGGGAGCCGAGGAAGCCCAGAAATCGGGGCAGTTGATTGCCACAACTCTCTTACCCAGACCCCACCCCAATATGGAATTTATCTTTCCCTTTAGCTCTCGACTCTTGGGGATGTTGAACGGTAGGGATCAACGCCATAGTAGTCAGGCTTTGGGCTTTTTGGAAACTAGGGGCTTCCCAGCCATGGTGGGGGCGGCGGATGCCATGCTCAAATCGGCAAATGTGGAACTCCTCAGCTATGAGACCATCGGTTCTGGTTTGTGTACAGCGATCATTCAAGGCTCAGTGACAAACGTAGCGGTGGCGATCGAAGCCGGGATTGCGGAAGCTCTCCGCCAAAAATGGGAACTCAACGCCGTCACTGTAATTCCCCGTCCTCTGGATGATCTGGTGAAGACGCTACCTAATGTCATCCTTGAAGAGGAACCCCAACCCCTGAGATTGCCCATCAATGTTAAGGAAGCCGAGAAGGAGCTAGTGAAAATCCCCTTGGAGCTATCCACCGCATCTCCCACGGAGTTACCAGTGGAGTTACCCATAGATTTCTCCACAAATTCATCTACAAATTCATCACCAGATTTACCCCTAGAGCTACCAAATCTAGCAGACTTACCAAATCGCTCAGAGATTGAACCTAGGGAAAATAAAGATTCAGAAAGTTAAAGATTGCTTCTCAGGAAATATCTCTGAAAAGTATTCCTAAGTAAATTATTGTTAGGAACTGAGAAGTTTGGATGCGATCGTTTGCTACTATGCAACCGTTAATGTTTTTCCTAGAGTTATTTGGGGAGAAAGTTAACCTTTGTAATTGTTTTTTGATTTTTTAAGGAGAAAGTAAATTGAATTATCCTATTTTATTAATGGCGATCGATAGCACCACCAGTGTTTCTTGGAGTCCGAAAGTTGCCATCGTGATGATTGTCTGCAATATTTTGGCGATCGCTTTTGGGAAATTAACCATGAAAGATTACGCCAAAGGTCCCGCTATGCCCAGTCCTAATCTCTTTGGTGGTTTCGGGTTGCCTGCGGTCATTGCCACCACCAGTTTTGGTCACATCCTCGGCATCGGCGCAATCTTGGGTCTATCCAGTGTTGGAGCTCTCTAATTTATCAGCATAATTATATCAAGTAGGGTGGGTCATACCCACCTTAAACCATCTATAGTCGATAAAATTGGTAGATAATTTCCCCCCAAGACGCTGAGTAATCAGGCAGATATTAGCCACCTCACCCCATTAATAATTTCCCCCTAAGAGACTGAGGAGGAGAGCTTTCTGGGCGTGCATCCTGTTCGCTGCCTGTTGCCAAATCCGGGATTGACTGCCCGCAATTACGGCTTCGGTGATTTCTTCCTCTCGGTGGGCTGGGAGACAATGGAGAGCGATCGCCTCTTTGTCAGCTTTTTCTAACAGGGCTTGGTTCAATTGGTAGGGTTGAAAGATGGGAATTCTCGATTCTGCTAAATCTTCCTGCCCCATGCTTGCCCAGACATCGGTATATAAAATTTGGCTCCCTTGCACCGCCTCGATCGGGTCTTCGGTGACTAATACTTCTGTTTTCCCGGCGGCTATCTGTTTAGCCTGTTCCACGATCGCCCCATCTGGTTGATAATCCTGAGGGCAAGCAATCCGCACATGCATTCCCATCAAGGCGCACCCCAACAAGAGAGAATTTGCCATGTTATTGCCATCGCCTAAATAAGTCAAAGTCAACCCCCCCAAGGAACCAAAGCATTCTTGGGCTGTAAGGAGGTCTGCTAAAACTTGGCAGGGATGTTCGAGGTCACTGAGGGCATTGATAATGGGAATCTGAGAGCAAGCAGCAAAGGTTTCTAAATCCGTCTGTTTGTAGGTACGAATTGCCAAAATATCCAAGTAGCCATCCAAAACCTTGGCAGTATCTTCGAGGGGTTCACCCCGGCTGATCTGGGTAACGCTGGTATTGAGGTCGATCGCCTGTCCCCCCAATTGATACATGGCAACTAAAAAGCTGACCCGTGTGCGAGTAGAGGCTTTATAAAACAGCAATCCTAAAACCTTGCGCCGCAGGGGTTCGATCTCTTTGGATTTTAATTCGATCGCTAAATTGAGCAATTCGGCAATCTCATCACTGCTAAAATCAGCCAAACTCAACAAATCCCTACCCTGTAAACTCGCCATACTCCCTCACTCTTAAATCCATAGTTAAATTTATGCAAATAAATCTTATGCAAATAAATCTATGCAAAATAGTCTACCAAGTTGGATCGCTATAAAGTGTAACGGTGATCTTATTTTTTCCTAAAGGTACGGCAGTAATGCAAGCACAAACAGTTTCTGCCTCTAGATTGTCTAGGTTATCTAAATCATTTAACTCCTGAATTTCCACTTCACACGCATGGCAAGAACCCCGCAAACATCCCGTGGGAATCTCGACCCCTGCTCGCCGGGCTGCCTCTAATATCGATTCTCCTGCTTCTGCCTCAATCATTACTCGATCCTCCTCCGGGGAGGCTACGCCAACGGGCAGAAATGTTATTTGTACGCTCATAAACCCCAATACAAAAACCCCAATACAAAAATCATCCAGATACTATGATAAAAATCGCTGGGTTGTCTAGCCCGTTCGAGAATACAACAGCCCAAAGAGCAAAATTGACTACTGCTCCTTGGACTTGGGATGAGGTTATTAAAAACCCAGCACTACTCTGAGGCACAACCCAGAATACTTCAGGGAGATTATTTTTGGAGATTATTCTTCAGGAGAAGGGTTTTGAATTTTTTCTGATTCAGGACAATCTTCCGAGGTTAGAGGCTCAAAATTACTCTTGACAACGCCAGCTAATTTTTGGGTGACAGCCCCAATACTCTCTAGGCGAACCATTTCTTCCCAAGAGCTAATTTCATCCTCTTCATCAATTTCGTAGCGAAATGTTACCAAATCTCCTTCTATATCTACAATCCGGGCGTGTTCCACCAAGCGTTGTTGATCCCTCAAGAAGATAGATACCTCACGACCATCACAACAGAGTTGATAAATCTTGCGGTGTAACATATTTGGCTTCTCCTAAACAGAATAGTTGACTGAACAATGACTTTCTCTTGACGCTAAGACTGTAATTTCTACAACTTTTTACGGCGTAGGTTTTTTGAATAACTATCTAAATAATCCTCTAAATAAGGCTGTATTTAATGTTGTACAAAAAAACCTTTTTACAAAAGATTCGTGTTTTTAGCTTTACATCGGTAGATATGTTTTGTTGTCTAAGGCCTAGCCCTACATATCCACGTTCCTTGAGACTCGGAAACCGATGGGGTTTACCTGTGCAATTCCCCTAGAAAACTCAAAACTCCCATGACTATTTCTAGAACAGCCAGAGGAGCTTGTACCGATTTGAACTGTTAACCAGAGAAGTGAGGGCTTTGTGACAGCGATCGCCCTGGTCAAAGATTGGTAAATATTAGGGGTAATACAGGTGAATAAATTAATCAAGGGCTTTAAAGATTTTGCCGTTGTAATTTTGCTGTTGTAGTTTTACAGTGGTTTTACTGCTGGACTAGAATCTCCGCTAGAATTTGACGAAGGACTCTAGAAAAACAATAGCATTTGAATGTCTTTTATGATTAAACATTTCTACTATTGTGGCACATTATTTTAGCCATATCTCAATCATTTTGGGAAACTTCCCAGAAAAATTTAGGGTAAAGCTAGGGTAAAGCTAGGGTAAGAATCGATCGAGGGCAGCTTTCAACTCTTGAATTTCCTGGTCGATATTGCCTTCCTGGGCAGCACGAGCCACACAAGCTGTCAAGTGTTCATCAAGGATCATCCTCGCCACCCGATCCAAAGCTCCCCGCACCGCCGCAATCTGGATCAATACTTGGGGACATTCCCGGTCTTCCTGCACCATCGTTTTCACTGCTCGGACATGCCCTTCAATTCTGGAAAGGCGATTAAGCACAGCTTTGACTGCTTGGGGGTTATGGGCATGGGGATGGGGTTCTGAAGAGTCATCACCATGGTGGAAATGGAGAGGATCATCTCCAGCAGGGGCTTTGGGTTCGGAATGGGAATGATGTTTGTGATTGTGGGTATTAGTTTGGATATCAGATTCGATATCGGGACCGGGTTTTAGTCTAGAAGAGTTTTTAGGCATAGGTTTTGGAGTAGAATGAGCTACGAATAGCGTTGCGCCGCATCATGGGGCAAGAGTCCGGAGGAGAGGTTGATGATCTTGCTGGTAGTTAACAGTAGCAGCCAACTCCGCTAGGGGCTTTTGACGAGTTACCTTGGTGATAGTATTTACTTGATAGACTAGCCAGTTTTTTGTGTCTAATCCGGTGAGCCAACCACTACGGGGATGATAGGCTCCAGTATCAATGCCTAGCCAACCTGCCCCTTGAGCAATTTGACCGGGAGCAACGCCGGGGAGGGTGAAGGTAATTGTATGCCCGGTAATAATGAGCTTATCTTTAAAAAAAGGATAGGGGCTAGCATGAAATTCTTGTCTGACCCAGCAAAAATGGTTAGAGTTTTGGTCTTTAAGGGGAATATTTGGATGGACTCCAGCATGAACTAACACAAGTCTCCTAAATCTAGATGTGTAGGTAGTTGTTGCATCCACTGAATATGTTCACTACTAATGCCTTTGGTTCCATAGCTTTTAATTGTGTTTTTCCCACCACTGTAGAGCCATGCTTCGAGGGCTGGGGGGTAGAGATCACCACTAAGGACGATATCAATCAACATCTGTTCATGATTTCCCAACAGACACTGATAGCCACTGTTTTTAACAAACTCTACTACTTGGTAACTCTGGGAACCTCGATCGATCAAATCTCCTAGGAAATATACCTGATCTTCACTGCCAGGGGCGATCACCTCTAGTAGCGTCATTAAACTATCATAATGACCATGCACATCTCCGATCACAATCCGGCGTTGTTTCATTTCTTGTTTGTAGATTTTCTTACCCAGTTTTGCTGAAGATAAAGTCCTTTAAGCCTTAGAAATTCAATGTTTAAGAGCATTAGCTCCATGAGCTAGAATAGTTAATCTCCTCAGAATCTCTACAGAATCTCTACAGGCTGTCTCAGACCATGATGCTAATTTATTGCTTGCAATATCTAGTATGAACTGATTTGAATATAAATGGGCGTATTCACTAGGATTTACCCCTGTAAAAGTACACAAAGTTAACATTACGCTAAATTTTCTAAATTTTCCTGAGCAATAACACGGAAATTCTGCAACAGAATCCTGAGGGAGATTACGGAAACTAATCCAGTTGGCAAACTGTCTGCTAAAAATAGCGATCGATCTCTGCTTTCTAATCGAGGAAAATATTGCTCAAATCTTGACTACATCAGGGTTATCTCTAGTTGAGATGGGAGTGATGTCTCCCTAGACCAGTGGGGAAGGTTGGGGAGCTACAGATAGTGCCACAGTTACGCCCCTGCCGTTGATCTGGGGAAGATACATTCAAAGTGTGGTCAACAAAGACCGCCTACCGCAAGCATTAAATTCTCCAAATTTTCCAGATTTAATTTTTCAGACTAAGGGGCAATACCATGAACGCACACACTCAAACCATCCACACTCCTACCGCTAATCAATCTGAGCAAAAACTAACTCCCAAGTATGTTTCTACGACTGAATTTACTCCCAAGCCGGAAGTAGTAGAAAAAAATCTAGTCACAATCCCCACCGCTACTCCAGCCACTACTCCAGAAGTTGCTCCAGAAGTCACTCCTGCCCCAGATGCAGCCCTAGTCGCCGTCCTCCTCGATGAACTAGGTTCTCAAGTGGGTAATACCTCTAGCCGAGTATTGGCAGTAGCTCAACGGATGGCTTCAGAAGTAGAACGAATTTGCCGGAAGAGCGATCGCATCCAAGCCACGGGGGATATTCATTCTTGGCAACTCAGCCTCGGTCGCCATCGCCTTGAAAAGTGCCTCCAGTACTACCAACTAGGCTCGAAGCAAGGACGGAAGGAACTCCACAGCAACCTGAGTGTGATGGTTTATCGGCACATTGCCCCTGCTAAGGCTCAACTCAACTTTTCTGCCCGTTACAACTTAATTGAAGATTTCCTTCAAGATTTCTATGTGGAATCCATCAAAGCCTTCCGCCGGGAGAGTGAGCTAGCTAGTGATTATCAACCCCGCACCCAGCTAGAACTCTCTGAATACATGGCTTTCACGGAACAGTATGCCAAGCGACGGATTAATTTATTCAATGGTTTTAGCCAACAGCTAATTATTCTCCGGGCGCAAAACTTTGCCAAGCGGCAACCCGCTGAAACCTCCGTAGATATTGAAGCGGCTGTGGAAACCCAGAAAACTGAAGAGGGGCTGAGTCATTCTCGATCGGCCATCATGCAGCAACTCCGGTCTCATCTGGTCTCGGAAGCCATTGATCCTGCTGAATCTGTACTCCGCGATCGAGTCGTGGCTGAATTAATCAAATACCTCGAAGAACAGGGACAGTCGGAGTGCGTGGATTACCTCACCCTCAAGCTATCGGATCTCTCTGCCGCCGAAATTGATGATATTCTCCAACTCACCCCTAGACAACGGGACTACCTCCAACAACGATTTAAGTACCACGTAGAAAAATTTGCCCACACCGCCCAATGGGAATTGGTTCACCAATGGTTAGGTGCAGATTTAGACCAAAAACTGGGTATGGTATCCCAAAAATGGCAGGTATTTTTCACCACCCTCACCCTCGAACAACAACAACTCCTTGAACTCAAACAATCTCAATACCCCGATGACCAAATCTGCAAACTCCTGAGCTACACTCCCAAGCAACTCCAAAAACGCTGGACTACGATCCTCACCCTCGCTAGCAAGTTTCGCAACCAAGACTAGATCATCATTATCCAGTTGTTCTTTGATCTGGGATCATTTGATCTTAAAAGGAGGGAGAGAGGATGGGGTCGTTTTTAATCCGAAACCATTTCTGGCAGATTCCACAAATTGACTCACACGATTGGGATCGATCGACTCCTCAATTCTGCCCCGGCGCTTCAAGGAACTAGAAACAATAACACCATCTGCTGCTTGCATGAGAGTGCCAATATTTTCCCAGTTGGCGCCACTGCCGATCAATACTGGGGTTCCCTTCGCCGCCGCCACTGCTAACTCTAAATCTGCAAAATTGGGAGGGTCTCCTGTCACCCAGCCACTCAGGATCACCGCATCAGCCAAACCCCGCTCGATCGCCTCCTGCACCGCAATAGTTAAATTAGTATTACTCAAAGGTCGGGCATGTTTCACCAACACATCGGCAAAAATCTGCACATCACATCCCAACTCCCGGCGGTAGCGTAACAATTCGTGGGCTTTACCCTCAATGAAGCCTTGATCCGTTGCCATCACCCCCGTGAGGACATTCACCCGAATAAATTGGGCTTGGGTACAGGCAGCGATCGCCATCCCACTCAGGGCATCATTCCGCAAGACATTCACCCCCAAGGGCAGGGTAATAATACTCTGGAGGCGTTGCATGATCAGGGTCATGGCACTAATCACCGCCCCATCTACATGGTCTTTGACAAAGGGGGCATCAAAGAAATTTTCGACAATAATCCCGTCTACACCTCCCGCCGCTAGAGCCGTGGCTTCCTGCTCCGCTCGATCGATCACCGCCTGTAAACTCCCCCCCCAACGGGCAGAACTAGGTAAGGGCAACAGATGTACCACGCCAATAATGGGATTTGGGGTTTTAAAGATTTGCTTGAGACTCACAGATATTCCTAACTAGGACAGCTTGACGCTGGCAATATAATGATTTAATGAAAGTTTGTGTACTTTTAGGATTTTAACTAAAATTGGATAGCTATTTATCACCCAATTTAGAATTATCCCCCAGAGGACTTAACTCCGGGGCTACCCCGAAAAATCCTAAATTCTGACTGAGTTCTAAATATTAGTTTCTGAATATCAGTTTAATTAAGGCTTTGGCAATGCTACCATTACCATCCTGCTATTATTAACAGAAATTTTGCGTCTGTATATTTATCCACTATTCCATCAATATCCATTAAGCCTCAATCCTCTCTTAGCTCGGAAACAAAAATAGCTACCAATAATTGAACTTAATTGAAACTAACCTAGACTAACTGTAACTAAGCAAAATTAACTAATTATTAACTTTTATCAAGCAAATAAAATCAACTTCTCTAAAAATTCTATGCCTAATTCTATGACCAATAATACGCCTAATAAGCCGACGATCGCTATTTCCCATTTGGGATGTGAAAAAAACCGGATTGATACGGAACATATGCTGGGGTTGCTGGTGGAGGCGGGCTACGGGGTGGATGCCAATGAAGATTTGGCAGATTACGTGATTGTGAATACCTGTAGTTTTATTGAGGAAGCACGGAAGGAATCGGTGCGGACGTTGGTG
>JAIMKT010000012.1:27486-74490 GCA_020692245.1 Microcoleus sp. GA_180221_E-2-1-MAG-45_12 | reverse complement strand
CTACTTACTAGAAAAGTGCTGTATGATTTCTAAGCTTTTTCCGGGTTCTCGAAATTCTCCTAGTTCTCAAGAGTTTGCTAAGGGTTCGATCGAGCGCAATCCTGTAGTGCTGGTACATGGAATCAATGATACTACGAAGGTATTCCAAACCTTGGAGCCGTGGCTGCGATCGCAGGGCTGGGATGTCCATAGTTTTAATATGACTCCCAATAATGGTAGTGGTTGCTTAACTGATTTAGCCAAACAAGTAGAAAGCTATATCCAGACTAATTTTACCCCAGAACAAAATATTGATCTCCTTGGTTTTAGTATGGGTGGGGTGATCAGTCGCTACTATCTACAACGGCTAGGCGGGGTGCATCGGGTCGATCGCTTTGTGAGTATCGCTGCCCCTAACCAAGGAACCCAGACTGCTTATCTCTCCAGTCTCTTGGGTTGTACTCAGATGCGCCCTGATAGCGAATTTCTGGCTGATCTGAATCGAGACGGGGCAGAAATCCTTAGTCAAACAAAATTTACTTCCATCTGGAGTCCTCTGGATCTAATGATTGTCCCCGCCCAAAGCTCAAAAATGCCCCTAGGATCAGAGGTGATTATCCCAGTGGCTTTTCATGGTTGGATAATTAAAGACCCGCAAGTTCTCAAGGCAGTTGCAGTGGCTTTATCGAGTTGATTGGTTGAGTTAGATTAACTATTTAACCCGTTTATCATTTTCTCTGCGGCGGCGATCGCTCCAGTCAATGGCTGTGAGGTATGCAACACCCCCGGTCAAAGTCACTAAGAGGACAATGGCAACTAAAACTAAGACTCTTAAAACAGTATCTTCCACAATTATTTCCTGTTAAACAAAATCTACAGCCCGTTTCTGCCCCACACGACCATGGCGATCGACCAGCTAAACAGACCCAATACTGCAACCCAACCCAAAGTTAAAATATCCATGATTGTATTTTCCTAATTGTTATTTGTTAGTTATCAAAATTTTCATAAATCTCACCCCAAAATCATAGCAAAATATCGTACTCCTTGATGAGTCTGGGTAAAATTTGCTGATATTTAGCAAGGCGCTGCCAGTCCTTGGTAGTGGGGTGAGGGATACGGCTGATGTCGAGGTTGTCTGTCATGTCGGCGATCTTGACCCGGAGTGCGATCGTATTCCCCATGACTCTTTGGAGATAGGCTTCATAATCTTCCCCAGAAATTTTCGTTAAGGCGGCGATCGAGTCCACAATATCAACAGGAAACCCCTGAGCCAGCAAATCTTCTAGAGTAAGAGCCGAGTCTTCGATCGAATCATGCAATACTGCCACAATTTTTTCTTGGGGAGTCTCCATGCTTGCCATGACTCTGAGGGGATGATGAATATAGGGTTGACCGCCTTTGTCGACTTGTTGGGCGTGGGCTTGGTGAGCTAGGTCGATCGCTTTTTGGAGGAGGATATCAAGGTTAGACATAAAATATATAAAGGATTTGCATCTAGCCATACACGGATACAACAATCCTAGCGGCAATAGATGAATTTTACGGAGTTGCAATAGTTACAACCTTATTGATGGCAATATTGAGAGAAATATTTACGGCAATTCTAAAAAATCAGCAACTTTTCGGCTCCCTTTTACTATCTTTAATTTGTGGTAAGATCCCTGACCTAGTTAGTTTGGGTAGTAGATTTGTGCAGGAGGTGTGGAGTTTTGTCATTATTTTTGCAAAAGGCGGGACATAGAATTGCTGAATATCTGCCCATAGATCAAGCCATGTGGCAAAAACTCGATCTCCTGAAGGCTTTGGTGCAGCGAGATCTAGAGGGAAAATATCGGGGTTCTTTTTTAGGGAATTTTTGGGCGATCCTCAATCAACTTGCTCAACTATTAATTTTTACCTACGTTTTTTCAATTATCCTCAAGGTGCGCCTGAGTACACGAGCCTTAGATGGGAATGATAATCTCGCCTTTGGGTTGTGGTTATTTGCAGGGCTACTATCGTGGAGTGCCTTTAGTAATGGCTTTTTGCAAGCAGCAACTTCCGTAGTTAATCAGCCGAACCTTGTCAAGAAAGTCGTATTCCCCCTTGGTTTGCTGCCCTTAATCCCGATTCTTACTGCCTTTATTGAAAGTACCTTCGGCTTAATTACCTTGCTGGGGTTTATGCTATTACTAACAGGGCATTTACAATGGACGATTATCCTCCTGCCCCTAGTTTGGATTCCTCAATTACTGATCACGGCTGGCTTGGGGTATCTGGTGGCGGGGTTAACGGTTTTTATTCGAGATATTCCTCAAACCCTAGGCGTTTTGGTTAACCTGTGGTTTTATGTCACCCCGATCGTGTACCCTGCCGAAGTCATTCCCGAAGCATGGCGCAACTGGATATTTTGGCTCAATCCCTTAGCCGCCATTGCCACGTTTTATCGAGAAGCAATCCTCGATGGCGAAATCACCCACTGGCAAGAATTAGGATTTACCACTTGCATTTCTGTAATTATTTTTATCTTTGGTTTATGGGTTTATCGCCGCGCCCGTCCTGCCTTTGCTGATGTGCTTTAAAATATCATTGGAATTATAGTGACACCTTGAGGGCGCAAAGCCTTGCACCCCTACTACAATTGACTGTACCTCACTGGAATTAAGAACTATTATCCCTAGATTTCGTCAACTCATTTATCCCAAACCAAGCATGACTGATACTGCTGTTGCCTTAACTAATATTTCTAAATGTTATCGGCGTTATGTCCATCCTAGCGATCGCCTCAAGGAACTGCTCTTGCCCCAGCGCAGCTATGCTCAGGAATTTTGGGCTTTAAAGAATATTAACTTAGAAATTCCTAGGGGCAAAACCGTCGGCATTATTGGCAGAAATGGTTCCGGGAAAAGCACTCTGTTGCAAATTATTGCGGGGACGGTTACGCCGACTACAGGGACAGTTGGTGTCCACGGCAGAATCGGAGCTTTATTAGAACTGGGTAGCGGTTTTAATCCAGATTTCACGGGGCGAGAAAATGTCTTTTTGAATGGGGCAATTTTGGGGATTAGTCGAGAAGAAATGACTCAAAGATTTGGGGCGATCGCCAGCTTTGCCGACATTGGGGACTTTCTAGAACTCCCAGTCAAAACCTACTCCAGTGGGATGATGATGCGTCTCGCCTTCGCTGTTTCTGTGAACCTAGAGCCAGATATTTTAATTGTGGATGAAGCTCTTTCCGTGGGGGATGCGGCTTTTCAGTTTAAGTGTTTTGAAAGATTAGAAAAACTCACTGCTTCTGGGGTGACAATTCTCTTAGTTTCCCACGATATCAAAACCGTCAAGACCTTTTGTGATCATGTAATTTATCTCTCCAAAGGCTTAGAAGTTGCTTCCGGAGCTGCGGATGAAGTGGCAGAACTATACTTTATGGATCTGCGAGATGAACAACGGAAAATCCTCACTGATAAAGCCACTGTCAAGGCTAAACCTGCCCTCAATCAAAATCAAAGAACTGCCTTTGGGACTGATGAGGGACAGATTCTCAAGGCAACTTTTGTCAACACCAGTGGTGATACTTCGGTATTTACCCTTGGCGATGAAATTAAAATTGCAGTGGAAGTAGAGTTTCTCAGTAATCTCAAATATCCAACTCTTTGCATTATGGTGCAAGACCGTAAAAGCATTCCCATCGGCGGCAAATATATCCGTCTCAGTGCTGACAATCCAGAAGAGAAAATTACTACCAAAAATGTGATTTTTTCTTTTCCTTGCAAACTTGCTGAAGGTAATTATTTTATTACTTTAAGATTAGAAAATCGTCAATCAGATAAGACTTCATTTTTGATTGATAAACAAGCAGGGACTCTTTCTTTTGAAGTGATGCGGACTACAGATAAGAAGTTTTTGGGGATGGTTGATCTAGAAATTGAAGGTAATTTAACTTTATAAATAATGCGATCTGACCTGGGCAGAGTTTTATTCTATAGAAATTTTCATGGCTTTACAGGTGGGCATCTGAAAGTGTGGAATTATTTTAACCATACCTTGGCTAGTGAAAATTATAAGCCCTTTATTAATTTTACATCCAACTCAGTCTGGGATCATACAAATCCTTGGCAATCATTTCCCCAGCACGTTGTCGAAGATGTCAGCAATTTTTCTAAGGATATTTTGTTTTTAGCTGGTTTAGATTGGTTCCGAGTTCCCGAAGCTGAACGGGCTAATTCTCCGGTGCCGATCGTGAATCTGATCCAAGGGTTTCGTCATGCAGATCCCCACCATCCCTGTTATGGATTTTTGAAGTATCCAGCGATTCGGATTTGTGTGAGTCAAGAAATCAAGGAGGCGATCGAGGCAACGGGGCAACCCCAAGGAGAAATTTTTGTCATTCCCAACGGCATCGATCTAGAAAAGTTCACTCAATCTTCATTAAATTCTCAGGTAAATTTTCAATCTCCATTAAGCTCCCAGATACTAACCCAAGAGACTGGATCTCTTGCTCAATTGTCGCTCTCATCCCTCGATTGCCTCGATCGACCCGATCGACTCCACCAAGTCACGATCGTCGCCCCCAAACAACCTCAGCTAGGCAGGCAGCTCAAGGAACAATTACAATTAACATATCCCCAACTCCAGATCCACGTACTTGATTATTTTCTGCCCCGTCAGGAATTTATCCAACGGCTCAAGGCTAGTCAGATCACGGTATTTTTTCCCTTGGAAACTGAAGGATTTTATCTTCCGGCTCTGGAAGGCATGGCGGCGGGAACTTTGGTAGTTTGTCCTGATTGCGTGGGGAATCGATCGTTTTGTTTAGATGGCTGGAACTGTTGGCGACCAGAATATAAACTGCCAAAAATCTTCCAAGCAGTAGAGCAGGTCTTGGCTGCCAGCCCCAATCAAAGGCAGGAAATTCGGGATCATGCTCAACTAACAGTGGCTAAACATGATTTAATAGCAGAGCGCAGGGCTTTTCTCAAAATTTTGGCGAAGGTAGAACAATTATGGCAGGAACGTTAGATATCGAAAATATTGATTTAGTTGATGTAAATCTTGAGCCGAAGATTGAGCCTAGGGTTCAAGAAGACGATCGACAAAATTCCCCTCACTACAATAATTCCCATAATATTTTGCTGACGGGTGTGCCTCGATCGGGAACTACCTTAACTTGTCATCTCCTCAACAAAGTTCCCAACACCGTCGCTCTCCACGAACCTATGACGGTGAGATTATTTGCAGAGCTACCGAATCACAGCGCAATTTGCGACCAGATTGATACTTTCATGAACCAAGTCCGCCACCTAGCTTTAACCAAAGGCACGGTAATTTCCAAGCATATTAACGGGCAGATTCCTGATAACCCTGTCTCTGCTAAATCCACAGACACGGGTTTGCGACCGCCCCTCGCTACCCACGGGGAAATTCCCATTGAGAAAAAGCTAGATGAAAATTTTGATCTGGTGATTAAGCATCCGGGAGCTTTTAGTGCCGTCATCGAAGGCTTGGTGGATCGGTTCCCCTGTTATGCGATCGTCCGCAATCCCCTCTCAATTTTGGGTTCTTGGAATAGTATTTCCATGGCGCACCGCACGGGACACGCTCCGGCAGCAGAACGCTTGGATAAAAATTTGGCTAATAAATTAGAAACAATTAGTGACAATACCGATCGACAAATCTATCTCCTCTCTTGGTTTTTTGATAAATTTCTCCAAGTTTTGCCAGATACTTCAATTATTCGCTACGAAAATATTATTGCTTCCCAAGGCAGAGCGATCGAGGTGATAACTCCCGCCGCCCAAAACCTCACGGAACCCTTGATGAGTAAAAATAAAAACCCCGCCTACGATCGAGCCTTATTCCAGTTATTAGGAACAGCCCTCCTGAAAAGTGATGGAGCTTACTGGCATTTCTACGATCGAGCCAGCGTCGAGCAGTTACTAGCCGAGATGATCTAATTCCATGGCTGATTTTTTGGTTAATTTTCTGATCGTGGGTACTCAAAAAGGTGGCACTACGGCTCTCGGAAAATTCCTTGCTCAACACCCAGAAATTTGTTTTGCCCCTAGTAAAGAGGTGCATTTCTTTGATAGTGTTGCCTACGATCCAACCGCCGAGCCATCCCTGATTAATCAACAATATCAACACTCCTTCCCCAACTGGCAAGGACAGCACCTCATCGGCGAAGCTACACCTATTTATATGTATTTCCCTTTTATTGCCGAGCGGATTTATCGTTATAATCCCCAGATGAAATTAATTTTTTTGCTTCGAGATCCAGTCGATCGAGCCATATCTCAATACCAGATGGAACGGGGACGAGGTTTGGAGTGGTTGCCATTACCCACCGCCCTCGCTCTAGAACCCTTGCGTCTGTGGTACGATCGGCATAATCTTCAAGAAAAATCTTCCCGGCGTTGTCACTCCTATATTGATCGGGGTTTCTATGCCCGGCAAATTCTCCAGATGCAGCACTATTTTCCACAGCAACAAATGCTATTCCTCAAGACTAGCGACCTCTGGCAACACCACCAAGAAACCCTCCGGAAAATTTATGATTTTTTGGGTATAGTTGACCAGACAATCATTCCCCCCCAAGAGCTAGTTTTTTATCAAGAGCAACCAATTAAAAATGATTCTGTTATGTATTCTCTGGTTAATTCTTGGACTAAATATTATCTTCAATACAGATTTAGAAAAGCAAATTTACAACTAGCAAAAATTCTGGACTGGGATGACTTTCATTAAACTAAATTCTTTCCTCAAACCAAGTTCAAACAATAACTATTCTAAAAAATAACTCAAGTAATCAATCAGTAACTATCAGCAACTATTTAGCAAAGAATAACGCAAGTAATCAGTCAATAATTATTAAAACTATTAAACTATTTAGCTATGTCAAGCCAAACTTTAATCATTACTGGAATGCACCGCTCTGGCACCTCCTTAACTGCTTCCCTACTCCAAAGTGCGGGGTTAGATGTGGGGCAGAGATTGTTGATGGAAAATGAGAGCAATCCCAAGGGACATTATGAAGATTTAGATTTTGTGAATTTCCATGAGGATGTGTTGGATGCTCAGGGATTAAATCCGGCGGGCTGGACTCTGGAGCGATCGATCCCGATTTCGGAACTCCTGAAACCCAGAGTAGAATCCCTCTTGGCTCAAAATGCAGGCAAACCCCTGTGGGGCTGGAAAGATCCAAGAACTGTGCTATTTCTAGATTTTTGGCGGCAAACTATTCCTGATGCTAAGTTTTTGTTTGTGCATCGGCAACCTTGGGAAGTGATGGATTCTCTCTTTCGCCGGGGTAATCCAACTTTTATCAAAAATCCTAACTTTGCCCTCGAAGTCTGGCATCACTATAACCAATTAATTCTGGAGTTTTATCAAGAATTTCCCGATCGCTCCCTGCTCCTCAGCCTCGACACCATCACTCAAAATCCCCAATTCCTGACCCAAATAGTTGCCGACAAATTAAATATTTCTTTGCAAATTCCTGAGATCGATCGCTACGACCAATCTCTCCTCCAGCACACTACCTCTCACCACGCCCTCCTGATCCAAACCCACTTTCCCGAATCGATCGACCTCTATACCCAACTCCTCCAGCATTCCCTCACCCCGAATAATTCTGCCCCAATTCCCCATCATCCAGAATTCCAACCATCCCCAGAACTCCCCAACTCCCAAGATTCTCAAAATCCTCAAAATTCCCCAGAAACCCCATCCTCATTACCCTCAACTCTCCTTACCTCCTCTACCTCCCTGTACCTTCCTGTACCTTCTTCTACTTCCTCCCCTTACCTCCCTCTACCTCCTTCTTCCTACAAACCTTGGATCGCCAAAGACTGGGTTGATTACTGCGCCCTTGCCAAAGACAAGAAAAATCTCGAAACCCATGTCCAACAACTCCATGGAGAAATCCGGCGATTACATGATGAAGAGATTGCTCGGCTCCAAGAAGAGGTGGGGCGATCGCACACAGAGCTTGCCCAGACCCATGCAGAAATTCAACACTCCCATGCAGAAATTCATCGTTGTAACGCCCAACTGCACGAAGCTCATACAGCAATGCAAGATATGCAGACCCACATTCAATCTTTAGCTGCTCAAATTTCTCCCCTAGAAGAGCAACTCCGCCACACCCACACGGAACTAGAACAAGTCCGCCTCATCGCCCAACAAGCCCAAGGACATCTGACTCTGACACAAACCGAACTCCAGCAGACTCAGGGAGAAATAACTAGTCTCCAAGCAACAATCCGGGGGATGGAAAGTAGTAAATTTTGGATGCTACGGCGGGCTTGGATGAAACTGAAAAAACTTTTGGGTAGGGCTTAAAAGCAATTCTTAAAAATAGACAAGGCTCTCCGCTAATGGGTTAGGAAGTTTACCCTATCCAGAAACTTGATGAGAAGTTGATGAGAACTTGAATCAGTGATCAGAAAATTAAGGGGTCACGGCTGTGTTAATATACATACCGTTTACAATCCCTTGTCATAAGGCACTGTTTGTAGTGTTTTATCTGGTGATATTTTCGATCGAGCATTCTGCCCCCTAAACCCTTCCTGAGCAATGACCCAAACAAATAGTGAAAATTATTTAGCTGAAAATTTAAAGGGTTCCCTAGATTTACCAGCATCCGACCATGACACAACTGACGACATACTGTTGATTTCTGGTTGGGTGTTTAGTAGCACAATGCCGATCTGGCGCTTGACCTTTAGCATTGATGATGGCAAGGCAGAAGAACTGCCCTATCCCCTGTTTCGTCATGATGTGGGCGCAGCTTACCCCAATATTCCCAACGCCAGCACCAGTGGTTTTGCCTACCGATATCCTCTCAAGCCAAGTTTTGTGGGGACAGTCAACTTAAAGATTTGGATCACCTACCACGATAATTCTCAAGTTTGTGTTTTCGATCGCACCGTAGAAGTCAAACCCCTAAATCCCGTCAGTCAACTCCTGACTAAGCTGCAAAGTGCTGGCTCCAAGGTGGTAGCAAAAACCTCTAAGTTTGCTCTCTTTGCACCAAGGGCTGCGAAAAAAGTCTATAAAATCTGGCGGCAGGGCGGGCTTAGTGCCGTTAATATCAAAGTGCGGGAATATATTGCTAGTCGTTCTCTGAATGATTATTTATGGACAGACAATCGCTACAATTTCCATCACTATGTTGCGCCAATCATCAGGGAAAAGATTCAGAAATTACCAGCCCAGCCCAAAATTTCGATTATTATTCCTACCTATAATCCTCCCAAGGCATGGCTCCAAGCAGCGATCGAATCTGTCCAAAAACAAATTTATCCGAACTGGGAATTATGCATTGCCGATGATGCTTCCCCAGAGCCTTATGTTAAACCTCTATTACAAAAATTAGCAGCTAAGGATCCTAGAATTAAACTTCATTTCTGTACCACTAATGGCGGGACGGCGGCAGCTTCTAATGCAGCGCTCCAGTTGGTTACTGGGGATTTTGTGATGTTGATGGATCATGATGATTTGATTACGGAAGAAGCCCTATTTCGAGTTGCTGAATCAATTATTGAAGATGCCCCGGATATGATCTATTCCGATGAAGGCATGACCACTCCTGAAGGTCGAATGATTACCTTTGCCTTTCGCCCCATGTTCTCTCTAGAATATTTGCGATCGCACCCCTATATTGTCCATTTTGTCGGCTTCAAAACTGCCTTGCTCAAACAAGTAGGCGGCTTTGATAGTAGTTTAAAGATTTCCCAAGATTATGATTTAATTCTGCGGATTGTAGAGCAAGCTAAAACCATCGTCCACATTCCCCAAGTCCTCTATCTATGGCGGATTCACCAAACTAGTGCTGGACACCAAAAACAAACGGAAGTTATGAATGCTTCTAAGCAAATTCTCCAACGCCATTTAGATCGTTGCCAACTTCCCAGCAAGGTAGAAGATGGAGTAAGTTTTAATTATTTTCAAGTCCGTTATGCTCTGCAACCCAACCAAAAAGTTGCCATTATTATTCCTACCAAAAATCACGGGGAACTAGTTCGTCAGTGTATTGATAGTATCGAAGCAACTGTTAAAGATATTCCCTACGAAATTATTATTGTCGACCATGCTTCCGATGATTTAAGAAGTATTTATTATTTTAAATCCCTAGAAGGTCGCCATCGAGTCATGCGTTACGAAGGTTCCTTTAATTTCTCGGCAATTAATAACTGGGCGGTTAAACAACTTAATCCTAAAAAATATAGCCATTACTTATTCTGTAATAACGATATTGAAGCGATCGAACCCGGCTGGCTAGAGCGGATGGTGGAATTGGCTCAACACCCAGATATTGGCGCAGTGGGAGCAAAGTTACTCTATCCCGATCGCCGGGTAATTCAACACGCCGGAGTCGGTGTCGGCTTAAATGGGATTGCCGAACATTACGGTAAATTCATGGCGAATCAGCTTATGGACGAAGAATTTACTGATGGTTATATGGGAGCTTTGTACGTCAATAAGGAAATGTCGGCAGTGACGGCGGCTTGTTTATTAATGCGGCGGAATACTTTTGAGGAAGTACAGGGCTTTGATGAAAAGTTAGCCGTTGGTTTTGGGGATGTGGATCTGTGTCTGCGATCGAGGGCAGCAGGCTATCGAGTGGTCTTTTGTTCCCAAGCAACTTTAATTCATCACGAATCCTACTCTCGCGGTAAAACCACTGGTTTTGATCCTCACCCCGAAGATTCCCGCCTATTTTTAGACCGTTGGTTAAGCATGATTAAAGGGGGCGATCCCTATTACAATCCTAATTTATCCACAGTTTCTACCCATTGGGATTTCCTCAAACCGATGCCAGTGATGGTAGAAGTTCCCCGACGTATCTATCAACATTCCTCAAAATCCTAGGGTGGTTTTATGCAAGTTATATCTACACCAATTCCCGATGTTTTAATTATTGAGCCACAGGTTTTTGGGGACGATCGAGGCTTTTTTATGGAAAGTTATAATCATCGCCGCTTCCAAGAAAAAACTGGTTTAGATGTGGAATTTGTTCAGGATAATCACTCTCGATCGATCCGCAATGTTCTTAGAGGGATTCATTACCAAGTCCAAGCTGTCCAAGGAAAATTAGTCCGGGCTTTGGTAGGCGAGATTCTTGATGTAGCAGTGGATCTACGCCGGAGTTCCCCGACTTTTGGTCAGTCTGTAGGGTGTATTCTCAGCGCCACTAATAAACGCCAATTGTGGATTCCCCCCGGTTTTGGCCATGGTTTTGTAGTGTTTTCAGAAGTAGCAGAAGTGATGTATAAAGCGACTAATTATTATGCCCCAGAGTTCGATCGAGCCATTCTCTGGAATGACCCTCAGCTAGCCATAGATTGGCAACTCCAAGGGGAACCAATTCTATCGGCAAAGGATGAAAAGGCTCCCAAGTTGCAAGATGCAGAACTATTCGATTAATAGTTTTAATAGTTTTAATAGTTTTAACAGTTTTAACAGTTTCAACAGCATAATAAAATCCCCAAATAAATCCCTTAATGTTTGACAACACCTGTAAGTTCTTGGCTGAAAACTTTTCTGCCGACTTTGCTAGTTGGATTTTAGGGACACCCATTCCTCTCACGGAACTGAAGCCATCGGAACTTTCTACAGAACCGATCCGGGCTGACTCCTTAATCTTTTTAGAATCGGCAGAAATTATCCTCCATCTAGAATTTCAAACTACCACCGATGAAAATATGGCCTTGCGGATGCTTGATTATTGGGTCAGGATCCGGCGCAAATTTCCCACCAAGCAAATTTATCAAACTGTAATTTACCTTAGACCAACTAATTCTCCTCTGGCATCCCAAACCAGTTATGCCTCAGAGCTAACCAACCACCAATTCCAAGTCATCAGGCTCTGGGAACAATCACCCCAAATCCTCCAACAATATCAAGGACTATTGCCTTTTGTAGCTCTAGGTCAAACCAACAATCCAGAGGAAGAACTAAAGCAAGTCGTTAAGCAAATTGAAGCAATTACCAATAAAGAAATTCAAGCAAATCTTGCAGCAGCTACCTATGTTATTTCTGGGTTAGCATTAGGAAAGGAAATATTACAAAGATTACTGAGGAGAGAAATCATGAAAGAATCAGTTACTTATCAAGAGATTTTGTTGGAAGGCAAGGCTGAAGGCAAGGCTGAAGGTAAAGCTGAGGGGTTAGCTGAGGGATTGGCTGAGGGGTTAGCTGAGGGGTTAGCTAGAGGTCAAGTTGAGGCTACTAATCAAATTGCTATTAATATGCTTCGTTCCGGCATTTCTATAGATTTGATTCATCAACTTACTGGACTTTCTCTGGAGCAAATTCAACAATTGTCCTTAAACCAATAGACATTTTTTATTCTGGGGATTTTGTTAATTAAGCCAAGCCTTCCAATCATTTATACATCTAATTTGTCTTGATAGCTAAACTCTAGGGATTATATGGGTAGTAATGAGCTAATCTTCTTCATGCATATTCCCAAAACGGCGGGGACGACACTCCGGCAGATCATCCAGCAACAGTATGGGGAAGAGCATATTTTTTCTGCATATATTGGGGTGGGGGCAGCAACATTATCGGCACATATCGATCGACTAAAACTGAGATTAAATCAAGAATCAAATCAACTAGATTCACCACTAAAACCCGAAGTAAAATTAATCTTGGGGCATGTGGGTTTTGGGTTGCATGAAATTTTGGGCAGGGAATTAAAATATATGACCTTTCTGCGTCATCCCGTCGATCGAGTCATTTCTTGGTACTATCATCAGCAACGGGTCAAAGATGCCAAATATCACCAAGAATCCCAATATCTCAGCCTCCGGGAACTCATCACAAATCTGCAACCCATCCCAACCGATAATCATCAAACCCGCTATCTGTCTGGGGATTGGCTCCAGCAACAACTAGGACAAGCCGGGGTTAGTTACGGGGAATGCGATCGATCGCTATTCAACCAAGCCAAGGAAAATCTGCGCCAGTATTTTAGTGTTGTGGGGATTCAAGAAGATTTTGATGGTAGTCTGGCTTTGTGTAGAAAAGTATTGCAATGGCAGAGAGTTGATTATATTCCCGAAAATATTGGCAAAGATAAAGTGAGGTTAGTCCAGTCAGAAATTGATTTTGTGGCTAAATGTAATCCTTGGGATTTAGAGCTTTATGAATATGCTAAAACCTTATTTGATCAGCAATCTCATCCATGAATCTAATCCTAAATCTAATACTAAATAAATAAACTATGCAAAAAATTCTCTTAATTGGTGGTAGTGGACAACTCGGTACAGAAATTCAAAAATCTCTGATAAATTATCCTAATTTAGTAACAGTTAGTCGTCCCCAAATAGACCTCTATGAGCCAGAAAAACTCCGGGATTTGGTGCTGGAAATTCAACCAGAAATTGTGATAAATGCGGCGGCTTATACGGCGGTAGATTTGGCAGAAAAGGAGCCAGAATTAGCAAGGTTAGGGAATGAAACTGCTCCCCAGTACCTTGCCCAAGCCTGTGAACAATTGGGAGCTTACTTGATTCATATTTCTACGGATTATGTTTTTGATGGCACGAGTAACCAACCTTACCAAGAAGATCAGCCGACTAATCCTCTGAGTACCTACGGCAGCACAAAATTGGCAGGAGAACTCGCCATTCAAGCCCATTGCAGTCGCTCTGTGATTATTCGTACTGCTTGGGTTTATGGCAGCTATGGTAAGGCTAATTTTGTCAAAACCATGCTCAGACTAGGGAAAGATCGAGAGGTAGTCAAGGTAGTTTATGATCAAGTCGGGAGTCCCACTTGGGCGGCGGATTTAGCTAGGGTGATTAAACAAATTTTGCCTCAATTAACTCCAGAAATGACAGGAATTTATCACTATACAAATATTGGAGTTTGTAGCTGGTACGATTTTGCTGTGGCAATCTTTGCTGAAGCTAGACAATTAAATTTTCCCTTACAAATTCAAGAAGTCATCCCCATTACTACCCCAGAATATCCGACCCCCGCCCACCGACCCCCCTACTCAGTTTTAGCTACTGCCAAAATTCGATCGTACCTAGATAGTTATCCTCCCCACTGGCGATCGAGCTTAGTGAAGATGTTAAAAGAGTTGCAAAATCTATAGGGTAGAATGGCAGGAAGTTTCTGTCGATCGTTTCGGGAAAGAATTAGAGTAATTTTATAATTCCTCGATTGTTACTACTCACGAGCCGATCGAGACGTATTCTACCTCATCCAAAATATGCAAACCAAGGTAAGGACTTAGGGATTCAACGGTGACAATATCAACGGCTCTGCCAAATAGGTCTTCTAGAAAAAAAGATAAATGGATAAAGTTATCAAAGGTTTTCTGGTCTGGCTTAAAGGTAACTAAAATAGCAACATCACTGCGATCGTGAATATCTTGATCACGAACAAAGGAGCCAAAAATGCCGCATCGACTAACTCCAAAATGGTGTAGTTCCTGTTGATATTCTTGGAGGAGAGCTACTACTTGATTTTTTGTCTGTACAGGCATCATAGGCAAAGATTATAGTCATGTGTCACTAATTTTTTCTAATAGCAAGCTGTGAACACTCTTTCTTGAAAGCATCGGCAACTTCCGTTTGTGTAGGTTGTTCACCATTATTCTGGGTAAACAACATTTCTATCACTTTAATATATATTTCCCCCAGCGTTGTAGTAAGGGCTATCGCAGTACCTGCGGCAATAGCGCCACCAGCTACAGAACCAGCACCGGGAATCAGCTTGAGAAGTCCAGAGGCAATTGCCCGTCCAGCAAGAGTTCCTCCTGCTCCAGCAATAATACTCCCTACCACTGTGGTAAGAAAACTTTTATCAACCGATAAGCCAAAAGTCGCTGAAATGCCAGCAAGCATTCCAACTTGAATTGGTACGATCGCAACAGCATCAGAAAATGGAATTGGGACTGCTGCCATTCCTGCCGCGCTAGCTGCTGCTCCTGTTACTATTAAACGAGATTGTGTTTTTTTTAGTTCGATATCTATCTTTTGTACGGCTGTAAAAGCTCTTTTCAACCCTTCTGGAACAACTTGCATTGTTAAGTCTATAAGATCACGCAGTCCCATTGAAGGAAGAACAATCCCTCCATCTAGTTCTTCTTCAATTGCTCTAACTCGAACAGCATTTCTTACAGTTGGAAGTAGTTTAATAACTTCAGTCCGAAACCCTTTGTCAGCGTTTGCTTTTGTAATAACTGCAATAACAGGGATATTACGGTCTTCTAACATTTTTACAAGTTCTTCTTCTGCTCGCTCAACACGCCGAGAGCCTTCGCTTATACAAACCCATGCAACATGGATGTGTTGATTTGAGTCGTTAGTTCTTGCTCGTTCACTAACAATTTTTTCTAGTTCTCCTAGAGTTTCAGAAAAGTCTGCCATTTCGAGTCCACGAGTATCAAAAATAGAAAGAGGTATTCCTTCTTTTTTATATTCCCTCGTCTCTTTGCTAACAGGACGACCTTGCCCAGTTGTAGCAAAATTTCCTTGAAAGACAGCATTAATCAGTGTACTCTTGCCAACACCAGTCCGCCCAGCAATTAAAATATTGACGTGACCACGTTCTCTTAGAGCCTCATTAAGAGACTTTTTCACTACATCTTCAAAATTGAAATCTTCTGGCACCGTCATTACCCTACCTCTAAATAGTTAATTAGCCAAACCAAACTTTTAATTTTTCTTGAGCTTTTGTCTTATGTTCTGGTTTGATGTGAGCAGCAACAATTGCCAGAGCCGAGACTAATGCTCCGAGATCATCGCTGTAACCAACAACAGGAGTGATGTCGGGAATGGCATCGAATGGGACAATGAAATAACCGAGCGCACCAACGATCACAGTTTTTGCCCAAACAGGAGTATCAGCATCAAGGAGGCAGTAATAGAGAGTGAGAGCTTTTGCAATGACATCTTTCCCAGCATCAATAGCGTAGGTTTTGATCTTCTCCCAAAAGGATGATTCTTTATACTCCTTGCCGTAATCATCAGAATTATCATTCATTGGTAACTAATCCTCTAGTGATCAATAAACTTAACTATTTCTCATGGTATCCATAAAACATCATAGGTTACTTGAGATGTATTCTCTCAACCAGTGATCTAATTTCCTAATAATATGGAGTTTCTCTGGTTCTTCTACCAATACCTTTCAAATATGGGAATATTAATAGCAGGAGCAGATCAAGGAGATAGAGAAGTATGACGATCGAGAAAACCTATCTAGAATTATCAGATGCGGATGCCCACAAATTTTATGAAGTCACCCTTGCTGACTGTGAGTTAACCATTCGCTACGGCAGAATTGGCGATCCGGGGCAGAGCAAAACCACCACCTACCCGACCCCAGAAAAAGCCGCCGCCGAAGCCCAAAAGAAAATCAAAGAAAAGCAACGTAAAGGTTATGAAGCAGCAGTCATGGGAGGTCGATCGAAGCGCCCCATTACCCGCCGAGCCATTACTAGTTCCCCTTCTACTGCCAAACCTTCCCCCCTACTGTGGAAATTTGCCTCTGGAGACTCTGCCTTTGGGATTTTTATTGATGATCAGCGCTGTTGGGTCGGCAATCAACAGGGAAAAGTGTTTGCCCTAAACCCTCAAGGGGCGGTGATTACCCAGTACCAACTACCGGAAGGAGTGAAGTGTATTGTTAGTGACGATCGCTGGCTCTACGCAGGTTGTGATGATGGCAATGTCTATAACCTCAATGCCAAAATACCTCATATAGCTTACGAAATCGAAGAATCCGTAGATATTTATTGGTTGGATATTTATGATGGCACGCTGGCAGTTTCCGATGATAAGGGTGGCTTGACCGTGATTGATCCAGAAGGAGAAACCCAATGGACAAGGCTTAGTCCGGGGGAGGCGGGCTGGATGGTGCGGAGCGATCGCCAAGGTTTCTATCACGGGCATCGCAACGGTGTCACCATGTATGATCCGAGCGGCAGGGTAGTGTGGCAGCAACCGACAAAGGGAGGCGTACTCTTTGGTTGGCAAGAAGCTGATACAGTTTATGCAGGGTCTGGGGGGCAGAAAATCCATGCTTTCACGAAAACTGGAACCGTGGGAGCCGTATACAAATGTGATGCTGCGGTATTTTCCTGTGCCGCCGGAGGGGAGTATGTTTTTGCTGGAGATAGCTATTCTTCTATCTATTGTTTCAACCAACAGGGCGATCGCCTCTGGAAGCTAGGCACTGGCTGTGGTACTGCCCTCTCAATGCAATTTTGGCAGGATCGGATTTATATTGTCACCAGCAATGGTTATCTAGCCTGTATTGATGTCAGCTCCCAAGCGATAGCCGCCGCCCAGGAGGGAGTTGTACCCAAGGCTGTGGATCTCAAGGCTCCCACCAGAGGAGTTGTCTTCAGCCCTGCTACTACCCTAGAAACCACGACGGATACGAACACTGGGGTGATGGTGGAATGTTTTGCAGTGGGCAGTAAGCTCCGGGTACGGGTGATTTCACCGGGTTTTAATCCAGAATGGAAAGTCCAGTTTCCCCGCCAGTTAAGGGAGTTGGGGGCGAAGTACATGGTGGAAGAAATTCAACCCGCTAACCATGGTGATTTCTATCGGGCGTTCGGCGAGATCAAAAAATTAGCCCTGTAAAATCAACGAAAATTTAAGTAACTTAAAGAAAAGCAAACTAAATTCCCCAAAAAAGTGACACATTATCAAAAATACTGATAGTATTCTCTGCAAAAGGTTTATTCGATCGAAACCTAGAGATAAAATATTTGCGTATTATTGCGGATGACAAACTACCAAAAGTAATTATTTTTATAGATGGGCTGGTGAATGCACCTGTACCTCATCTCCCTGGGTAGTCATTAACTCAATAATTCATATTCTCAAATTCAGCATTTCCCGTCAGGGCTTCTACTATAAGTGCCACTCTAACTAATAAGGAATTAAATAATCATAATGCTCCTGTTTTTTCTTCGACGGCTGGGGTGCAATACCAAATGGGTTGTATCGCCTTTAGCGGTCGGATTTGCCTTCAGCATGGCTTCTTTGGTGACAGCCACAGATATTATCAACACCGCCTCTGGGACTGCCAACAACCTTGAAGTTCCAGTCAATTCCAATCAAACCGTTGCCAATGTGGTACGTCCCCGTTTAGAACTCGTGAAAAGTGGCGATCGAGCCGCCGCCGAACCGGGGGATACAATTATTTACCGCCTAACCCTCAAAAACACCGGAGAAATCACTGCTAATAATATTTTAATCACGGATATCCTGCCTCTGGGGATTAACTATGTCAGTACTCTCACTCAAGCTTCTGTGACTACGGGGACTTCGACTATTCCAACTAGCTTGACTGGGGCAGTGCGATCGGGGCAGAACGTCTCTTTTAACTTTCCATCCCTAGCTCCCGGCGAAGCCCTGAATGTGGTCTATGGGGCAGTAATTACCCCTGATGCTGTCCGGGGGAGTGGCAGAAACCTTGCCCAGGAATCTCGCAGTAACACAGCAACCCATCTAGTCCGCATCCGTCCGGGAATTCTCTCCGATTGTGGGACGATCATCGGGCGGGTCTTTATCGATAAAAACGGAGACGGGGAACAGCAGCCGGAGGAAGAAGGGATGCCCAATGCGGTGATTTTCATGGACGATGGCAACCGGATCACCACCGATGAAAAGGGTTTATTCTCCCTAGGTGGCGTGATTTCTGGCGATCGTACTGGGGTTCTTGATCTTACCAGTGTTCCCGGCTATGAAATTGCGGAGAATACCCGATTTATTGAGCGCAACAGCCAGTCTCGTCTGGTTCGGGTGGCTCCGGGCGGTTTGGTGCGGATGAATTTTGCCATAACTCCTCTGCCTGAAGACACCCCACCATCCCCCTCTAGTTCCCCGGATGCGTCGGCTCAACCTAATTCAACCGATACAACCGATTCGCCCAACTCACCTAATCCATCATCTAGCCCATCGGGTTTACCAAGGGAGTAGATATCATGAAACATAATCTGCGTAAACCTATGCGTAAACGTCGCTCCACTCCCCTCCATTCTAGTTTTTTAATTTTGGTTTTCCTCGCCTCTATAGGCGTTATTGAAGGAGTAGGGGCAGAAGGAATCAGAGCCGAAGATTCGCCCGCCTCAAATCCCCAAACTATTCCCAACAATGGTTTAGGGTCGCTCCCTGTAACCCATAACCAATTAAATCAAGCTCAAGTAAGTTACCACTCTACTAGCAATCTTTCTTTGTCATCCATACCAGAGGTTTTGCCAAGATCAGGACAGGAAGGGGATAATTTCCAAAATATTTTGAGGAATGATAATTCGGGTGATCATCGAGGTAATACTTTAGATAATGCTTTGAGTAATAATTCTGGTGATTTTAATACTGCTAATAATTCCAGTAATTCCGGTAATATTTCCCAAGCTCCCCCCTTGGCTCCACCCCTGACCCCGATCGAGCCATCTAGTCCTGAACCTACTCCCCTGAGTCCGAACCCAGCCCCCAGCCCCACACCCAGTCCCACACCTAGTCCCACCTTATCTCCAGCCTCATTATCTCCAGAAGAACTTCTGGATGCCAACACTCCCAGTACCAAAATTGAGCTTAGTGTCACCGGAGACGGGCGGGTAGTTGCCGATGGTCGATCGCTCCTCACATTTACGGGCAGAATCGTTGACCGAGAAGGGAATCTAGTTACGGAACCCACGGAGCAGATTGTCACCCTGACCACTAGTGCGGGTAGATTTGTCGGCACAGATGCGGATTTAGATTTGTTGGGTTTTCAGGTCATCGCTGAAAATGGGTTGTTTACGGTGCAGTTACAGTCGGGGATTGAGGCGCAACGGGTGCGGATCCGGGCGGCAGCGATCGTCCAAGAAAATTTTGATCCCACCGAATTTCGGCAAGGCTCTGTAACCACTCTAGGGAGTTCTAGTGATCCTACTAACCCCTTAAGTAATCCTAATCTTGCCCTAAATAATCGGCTGATTAACCGAGAAATTGAGACTTTCACCCAAGTAGAATTTATTACGAATCTGCGTCCCTCGATCGCAACCGGGGTAATTGACCTGCGCGTGGGCCCACGGGGTTTGAACTACTGGGGCAGTCGGCGAGATTTTCTCCGTCCTGATCTAATCAACGATAACCGCTACGAAGTCAATGCTGGAGCGCAGGTATTTGCCACGGGCAGCATTGGGGAATGGTTATTCTTGGGGGCGATTAATACCCGGCGGAACCTCAACGAACGCTGTGATGGGACGACAAGGCTGTACCAAGATCAACAATTTTGTGAACAGCAATACCCCGTCTATGGGGATAGTTCCCGTGTGGATTATCTCACCCCTTCTAGGGATAGTATTTTCCTCCGGTTTGAGCGGACTTCCCCCACTCCCGGAGCCGAGACTGATTACCTGATGTGGGGAGACTACAGCACTAGGGAATTGGCAAGAAGCTCTCAGTTGTTTACCTCCATTACTCGCCAGTTGCACGGTTTCAAGGGGAATTTTAGTTTTGGGGATCTGCAAGTGACAGCTCTCTATAGCTACAATATTCAGGGTTTTCAACGGGATGCGATCGTCCCCGATGGTACTAGTGGCTTTTACTTCCTTTCTCGCCGTTTAGTAATTGGTGGCAGTGAAGATGTCTTTGTGGAAACAGAGGAGCAGAACCGCCCCGGCACAGTGGTAGAACGTAGGCAACTCAACCGGGGTCAGGATTACGAAATTGACTACGATCGAGGCACGCTGATTTTCCGTCGTCCCATCCTTGCTCTCGATTTTGATCCCTTTGGCAATACCCTAGTACGGCGAATTGTGGTGACTTACCAGCATGAATCCCTGAATGCCGGGGATGCGAACCTCTATGCTGGGCGTTTGCAGTACAACTTTTTGCAGGGCTTAGACCAAACTCAACAGGCTTTTGTGGGGACTACCTACCTGCGGGAAAACATGGGAATGCAGTTGTTTGAGCTATACGGTGGAGATTTTCAAATCCCTCTGGGGAATGGCAGAATTATTGGGGAATTTGCCCGGTCTCGAAACAATACCATTGCTTTGGGAGATTTATTTGGCAACGCTTACCGTCTAGAAGCAGATACGACGATTACTCCGGGAATAGCCGCCAGAGCCTACTATCGATCGGTCACAGAAAACTTTGCCAACAACGCCACCACCAGCTTCAGCCCCGGACAAACTCGCTACGGTGGTAATGTCTCCGCCCGTCTAGGCAGCACCACTACTTTGACGGCAGGGATTGATTATGAAGCCAACTACGGCATCGCTCCCCCTGTGCGGACACGGCTTTTTGATTTATTTAACCCCGTCCCCGAAACTCCACCGGGAGCAAGAATTGATAATACCTTAACTACTTTCCGGGCTGGGATTCAGCAATACTTTGGCAGTACCCAGTTGGGGATTGATTTAGTTAACCGCAATCGGGTCGATCGCACCAACCTCCTTGGCAATGGCAACTCTACCCAGATTGTCTCCCGAGCCAATGTCCCAATTACGGAAAATCTCAGCTTCCGGGCGCAAAATGAATTAAATCTGGGTGATGGTGATACTCTTTATCCCAATCGATCGACCCTCGGCTTGGATTGGCGGGTGATGCAAGGCGTGAATGTCCGGTTGGCTCACCAGTTCCTTGATGCTCGGATTTTTGGCAGGGATAGCCTGACTAGCTTAGATACGATCGCTGAAAGTCGTCTGGGGGAAAACACGGCTGTTACAAGTCGGTACTCGGTCTACTCTGGGGTAAATGGCGTAATTGGTCAGGGAGCGATCGGGCTGAACCACTCTTGGGTCGTGAGTCCGGGACTACGGATTAATGCTACCTACGAATATATTTTTAACAACCTCTTTGCCAACACCGGAGCCGGAACCCAGTTCGCCCAACCCTTTGCCACAGGACAAACTTCCTCTAGTCTCGGTAACTTCGGCGGACAATCCTACAGTGTCGGTGTGGAATATAATCCCAACCCAGAGTTTCAAGCCAGTGCCAGAGTTGAACGCCGGACTAGCAGTGCTGGTAATAATACGGTAATTACTGCGGCAGCCGCCGGAAAAGTATCGGAAGCTCTCACGGCTCTCGTTCGTTATCAGCAAGCAGGCTCTTCTAACCAACTTCTGCGGATCGGTGATACTGCCAGTTTCCGCTTGGGTTTAGCATGGCGAGATCCCAATGATGACAGGTTTAATGCCCTGTTGAGCTATCAATACCGCAGTAACCCCAATACAATTCCCGATGACCTCCTCAATGGTTCTGGGGCTGGCTCACGGGATCATCTGTTGTCGATCGAAGGCATCTACGCCCCGGATTGGCAGTGGGAATTTTATGGACGTTACGCCCTCCGCCAAAGTACAAGTTTCCTTGCCAACAATATCAGCACCGACAGCACTGTCCTCTTGGGGCAGATTCGAGCTACCTACCGTTACGACTACCGAGCCGACCTCGCTGCGGAAGCCCGGTGGATTGGGCAACCCTCCGTTAATTTCGGAGAATTGGGCTTGGCGCTGGAAGCAGGTTATTATATCTCCCCAGATTTACGCACCTACGTGGGCTACAGTTTCGGCAGTGTCAGCGATAACGATTTTTCTGGGTTCCGTTCCCGTGGCGGCATTTATTTTGGAGTCACTCTCAAGGTCAATGAACTCTGGGATGGCTTCGGCAGACAAGCGCCCCAACCCAGAACCACCGTGGCGGAAACTCCCCCAGAAACCCTTGATACCACAACAGTTCCTGCCAATGATGCAGGTACTCCCATTTCTTCTAGATAAAAAATCTACTTAGATAATCCTTCGATACCTAAACAGATACCTAAACCAGACCCCCGATACTCGTTATGCTCAAAACCCTCAACAAGTGGATCAAAACCTCAACCCCTTGGCAAACCCTCTCCAGATTCTTTCTCCTAGGGCTATTTACCTGCACCTTTGTTATTAGCACCGTCACCTTATTTGGCATTGCCCCCCCCGCCAAAGCCCTACTAGCCGCAAACGAGTGTGTCCCCAACGTCTTCTACGCTTCTGACAATAACCCTTTAGCAGCAGGCTTATTTGCTGTAGATATTGGTACAGGAGAATCTCTCAGGGTAGGTACTCTAGGATTTAACACTGCGGCGATTTCTAGAGATGCACAGACAGGGAGAATTTTTTATATTCGAGGTAACCAAGGAGGTGGTGCATCAGAGGTAAGATACTTTGATCCGATTACAGGCGCTGATCAATTTGTTGGCAATACTAATGTTAATCCTCCCATATTAACCCCGCCAGAGCCAGCTGGAAGTGATGTTTTTATCAAAATGGCTCAAAGAGCTAATGGTGATATCTATGCATCCACTGCTAACAACAGACTTTTTGTTGTCAATAAAAATACCGGAGCAACATCTGAAGTAACTATTACCCCTGCCTTACCTACTGGTAGTGGAGATATCGCTTTTTCTCCAACAAATCCTGATATTTTATTTGTGACAATTCTTCAGCCTCCTATCCTCACTAATCCTGCCCCTCCTCCTGATAATATTGTTAATCCTAATGGCAGTCAACTTAGGTTATATTCAGTCAATGTCGCTACTGGTATATCGACTCTAGTCACAACTGGCATACCTCCTATAGTTACAAATTCAAACTCTCTAGCTTTTGGTCCTGATGGTCAACTATACTCCAACCAAAACGATCAATTAGTTGATGTTACCGCAAATCCTGTTGTTACTAACTTGGCACCTAGTCGTCTTGTTAGGATCAACACTAGTAATGGCTCTGTTTCCCCTGGCGTAGTTATAAATACTCCGGTTGGCATTCTAACTGACTTTGGAACCCTACCAACCCAGAGTCCGAATATTGTGATAGATGTGCAGAAAACTGCTAATCCAGCAGCAGTTGTAGCAGGGGGACCTCTTACTTATACGATCCGGGTTACTAATCGGGGGACTTGCGATGCAAGGGGAGTTAAGGTGCAAGATATCCTGCCTCCTGAACTTACAGGTGTAAATTGGAACCATCGATTTGCTCTGAGTTCTGATGAGACTTTGCCGGGGGTGGGGCAGATGACTCCGGGAAGTGGGAATGGGAATATTGACTCGATCGTTAACATCAATGCTGGCTCAAGATTAATCATTACTGTAAATGGGACAGTTGCTCCGGGTACTGCCGATGGGACAAATCTAGAAAATACAGCAGTGGTAATTTTAGATCGGTTTCTGAAATCAACAGTGAATACCCAAGTAATTAACCCAATGAATGGCATCCCAGACTTAGATATTCTCAAGACTGGACCAGCCATCTACACACCCGGAGGCACAATTACTTACAATTTACGGATTCGTAACGTTGGTAATGCTGTAGGAAACAATGTTGTAGTTAATGACCCCGCTCCAACTGGGGGAACTTTTGTTTCTAACACAGGGGCTTGTGTCACTGCTTTTCCCTGTAATTTGGGAAATCTAGCTCCCGGTGAGGTTCGGAATATCTCCACTACCTTTCAACTAGCTGCTGGTGTGGGGGGAAGTCTGAGTAATACAGCAGTGGTTGCTGCTGATAATGAAGTTAACCTAGTTAGCGATCCGAATGGCTTATTGTTACGAAATAATCGATCGACCTTTGTTTCTAATCCTACGCCAACCCCACCGCCAGGTCCACCGATCGTCCCCCCGGTAGTTGATGTTGCCATTGGAGTAACTGCTCCTCCCTCCGTGCCGCCCGGAAGTACCTTTAATGTGACCCTAACAGCAAGGAATGTGGGAACAGCCAATGCGGAGAATGTAACGGTTAGCTACGATGTGCCAGCCGGAGTCACCGTGGTTAGTGTCCCAGATGGTTGTGTTTATAATGCCAGTGCATCCACGATCGTCTGTGCGCCGATTCCGTCCTTTGGCAGGGGAGCAACTACTAGCTATAACTTTGTCTTCCAAGCTCCAGACACCCCCATTAGCCTAACTGGGATTGCCCGTATTAGCACCACCAGTGCCGAACCCAACACCGGGAACAACTCTGCTGCTGCCACAACTACCGTAGCCACCGGCGAACCAGACCCAAATCCGCCAACGGATCCGAATACTGGATTGCCGATTATTCCCATTATTCCGACACCAACTCCCACTCCTTCGCCTTTGATTCCGTCCGTCATTGGTACTACCCTACAGGTCAATAACCCGCCAACAAATAACCGGAATGGCACAGAGACAGTTCAGTTTACCGTCACCATCACTAATACAAGCACCCAACCCTTGAGTGACTTGCAAGCCATTATTGACCTAGTAAGAACCTTTAGCGGAGTCCAGGGCTTTGTGGTGTTGTCGGTAGATAGCTCCGACTTTATAATTAATCCAGCCTTCAACGGTACTGATCTGCAAAACCTCTTGGGGGCAGGGAATATTCTTAATCCCGGAGCTACGGGCAGGATTACCTTTAGGGTACAGGTGACTCCGGGCTTTAATACGGGTCCCTACTTTGCCAGCGTTACTGTTCGGGGAACGGATCCCAATGGAGTCGTGGTGAGTGATATTTCCACCGATGGCACGATCGCAGATGCTAATGGTAACGGCACGACCAGCGACGACATTACTCCCACCCCAATTCAATTCACGGGTTTACCGAATATTCGCCTTGTGAAAAGAATGACTAATGCCTTTAGAAATGGGGTAGTGGTGCCGGGGATTAACTTTAATACCTTGATCAACGATGCTAATGATGTCAATGATGATGCTCCCGGTTGGGCAAATCTATCACCCTTTGGTTTGGTGCGGATTGGGGAAACAGGCTTGTTACAGAGCGGCGATCAGTTGGAGTATACGGTGTATTTTCTCTCTGATGGCACGGGAACGGCGGATAATTTCCTATTCTGCGATCCGACTCCGGCGGGGGCAACTTTCTTGGGTGACACCTACGGTACAGGCTTGGGTTCTCTGCTCCGATTGGATGGGGTAGAAACTCCCCAAACTAATGCCACAGATGCTGATGCGGGTCGATTTATCCCGCCACTCACTCCTGCTCCTAGTCCCTGCCCTAGCCCGAATAACCCCAACGGGGCTGTGTATATGCAGATTCCAAGGGTTAGTAATCGATCGCCCAACAATGTCGGCTTTGTCCGCTTCCGGGTACTAATCCAGTAGTTCTGGTTACTCTCAATTCTCGCAAGTTCTCAAAAAATAGAAACAAAGATATGATCCCTAGTCCAGCCAAATTAAAGTTGGTCTAGGGATTTTCCCTTGAGAGAACTCTCCTCAAAAGCGATCGCTATTAATCAAAAGCCACTAAAAACCCCGCCTCTTGACGGGGAGCCTGAAAAAATTTTCTCAACAGAGAGATTAGAACAAGGTTAGGAAAGAACGGACAGAGGTGGTAGCGGCAGAGGTCAGTCCAGTGATCGGCGCACCAGAATCAAGATAGCTACTGACTAGGGGGGCAGCAGTTTTCCAAGCAGCTTTATTGGCATCAGTGGTAGTTGCCGACCAGTTGGTGACTCTGACAGCTCTGAGGTTTCCTAGATAAAATTCGTTGACAAAACGCTGAGAAATTCTTCCTAAATTAGGGGTTCCAGCGATGACTCTAGCGGCCCAACGGTTCAGAAACCTATTGGTGACTCTACCGCCAGTGGTGGTTTCCATTGCTGTTTCATCAAGGTCGGTGAAAAGAGCATTAGGCTGAAGATTAGTTGTCATAGATTCTCCTTGGCAGATTTTGAGTTTGATTGCTGAGTTGAGTTGAGTTGAGTATGATTTTGATCAGGATTTTAACCTTTGTCTAGAAGTTAACACTGGTTTCTTCGATCGACTTTCGGAACCCTACATAAATATAATTGTAGTCTAAAAAAATAGTTTAAATGGTCTTCTACATATCTATTTTTATTAGCATTTATTGTAGATGTCTATCTGGAGAATAGCCAAATCAGCTCTGATTCTAGAAAAGTCCTAAAAGATATATTTGAAGATATGTTTCACAATGATTTTGCATAGGTTTTGACTTGTAATTAGTTAGAAATTCTTGATTAGATTGAGCAAACCTTGATGTTACTTAATAAAGCTTGTTTGAGAAATAGGGAATCAATACTCTATGATTATGGTTAAACTCAAAGCTTGATTATAAATAAATTTAAACTGCATATTTTAGATTGTAGAAAAACTGAAGATGTGTTTCTAATTTCTATTAAATTTAGCTTTTACCTAACTTAAATTATCTAATTAATTTCTCAGGAAGTGATTTTTATGAATTCTGCTATTTTCTCTCCTAAATCCCTTGGAGAACTTCGATCGATCCTGCCAATTATTAGTGGTTGGGAAACGGAAATTAGCTCGATCGTCAACCACCATGATCTATTATTTCTGCCAACAACTAATCTGCGTCTCGATCAGATCACCTCTGGCTTTGCCTGCGCCCTCCACATGCATCAGCCCACCATTCCTGCCGGAGCCAACGGGGAATTAATTAACCATCTCCAATATATGTTTGAACACCAAGGGGAAGGCGACAACCATAACGCTGGAGTTTTTGCTTGGTGCTATGCCCGCATGGGAGAATTTATCCCCGACCTAGTTGCCCAAGGAGACAACCCCCGGATCATGTTGGATTATTCGGGAAATCTGCTCTGGGGTTTAGTACAGATGGGACGAGAAGATATTATTGACAAGCTCAAAAATATTACCTGCAATCCCCAATACCAGCCCTACGTAGAATGGCTAGGAACTATGTGGAGCCATGCCGTTGTCCCTTCCACGCCGATTCCTGATATCAAACTGCAAATCCAAGCTTGGCAGCATCACTTTGCCTCGATCTTTGGGGTGGAAGCCCTGAAGCGGGTCAAGGGGTTTTCGCCCCCAGAAATGCACCTGCCTAACCATCCTGATACTTTGTACGAATACATCAAGGCACTGAAGGAATGCGGCTATCGATGGCTGATGGTGCAGGAACATAGTGTAGAACGTCCTGATGGTTCTAGTTTGCGTCAGGATGATAAATATATTCCCAATCGCTTAGTTGCCCGCAACTCCCACGGGGAAACTATTAGTATTACCGCTTTGATTAAAACCCAAGGCTCGGATACGAAGCTAGTTGCCCAGATGCAGCCCTACCATGAAGCCAAGGGTCGGGGACGGCAGCAGGTGGGAAATGTGTCTATTCCTGCTTTGGTAACGCAAATTGCCGACGGGGAAAATGGCGGGGTGATGATGAATGAATTTCCTAGAGGTTTTCAGCCCCTGTGGCAGGAGTTGCGGGAGCATGGGCGGAGTGTGGCAGGGGTTGTGGGTTTGCATGGCACCGAGTATTTAGAATTAATTGAGGCGGCGGGGGTAAACCCTGAAGATTATCCGGTGTGTCAAGGGGTGCATCAACACAAAATTTGGCAGAGGGTGGATCCAGACCAAGCAACTCCCGAAGCGGTGGAAGAGGCGATCGCCGAACTCAAGGCAACGGATCACCAATTTTCCATGGATGGAGCTTCTTGGACAAATAATCTCAGTTGGGTGGCTGGTTATGAAAATGTTTTGGAACCGATGAATCAGCTCAGTGCCAATTTTCACAAAAAGTACGATGGCTCCTGTCAAGAAAATCCCGCAGTCACCCAAGGGACAGATTACCAAGAAGCCCTTCTTTATAATCTTTTAGTGCAAACTAGTTGCTTCCGCTATTGGGGACAGGGTACTTGGACAGACTACGCTAGGGAATTGTACCGCCGAGGTGAAGCTACCTTAGAAAAATAGTTTTATACTGTTTATATAGTCTATGGCGAGGAAAGAAATAATGAAATTACTTGATGAGGTTAGTAAACTGAATACTAAGTGTGGTTTAGATTTTACTGACTTGTTCAAGGCGGTTCAAGTTATTTCTGCGAGTATCGAATTGGATCAACTCTTGGTTAACTTCACACGGGCAGTTCTGGAGATTTCTGAGGCGAGAAAGGCAGTTTTGATATTAGCAGAGCAGGAAGATTTTGCAGTTAGAACTGTGGCTTTTGTGGAAGATATTGATAATATTAGCGACCCCAAAAAATCGGCAACTTCGGTGCAAACTATTCTCGATCGCCAAGCCCTAGATACTTACCCAGAAATTCCTCTCCAAATCATCGAGCATGTCAAAAATACCCAACAATCGATCGTTATCGATCAGGGGAAAATAAATCAGGAAAATACAGGGGTTTCTAGCTTACCTAACTTAATTGCCGAAGATATTTTTTGTGATATTCTCGATCATCAACCCCAGAGTATGTTGTGTACTCCAATGATTAATCAGGGAAAGTTATTGGGGATTTTATACTTAGAAAATAAACTCCTGAGTGGGATCTTTACTGTCGATCGATGTCAAAGCCTCCAACTCCTGATCACCCAAGGAGCGATCGCCCTCGCCAATGCCCTGCTCTACCAAGAAGCTCAGGGAAAAGCCCAACTCCTCGAAAAGTCTCTTCAGCAACAACAAACTCTCTTTGAGGTAGTAACCCAGATTCGAGATTCCCTAGATTTGGATGTAATTTTTCAGGCTGTCACCCAGAATATGCGCCAGATTCTGCAAGTATCACGGGTGGGGGTTTATCAATTCCAGATCGAAGAAAATTACCAATACGGAGAATTTGTGGCGGAGGACGTTCTCCCAGAATACCCCTCTGGTCTAGCTGCCAAAGTTCAGGATCATTGTTTTGGGGAAAACTATGCAAATCTCTACAAAAATGGACGTTTCTGCTCGATCGCCGATGTGAGGTCTGCTGCAATTCCTGAATGTCACCGTCAGATTTTAGAAAGATTTGATGTCAGGGCGGCTTTGATTGTGCCAATTATGCAAGATAGGGAGCTTTGGGGTTTACTCTGTGTGCATCAGTGCGATCGACCCCGGATCTGGCTACAACAAGAAACGGAGTTTATCCACCAAGTAGCTGCCCAATTAGGTATTGCTCTCCAACAAACGGAGCTATTAATAGAAACCTATGAACAGGGAACTCAATTGGAAGAAACTCTGAAACATCTCCAAGCAACTCAACTGCAATTAATTCAAAATGAAAAAATGTCGGCGCTTGGTAATTTGGTGGCGGGAGTTGCCCATGAAATTAATAATCCGGTGGGTTGTATTGTCGGCAATGTGGGAGTAACTCAAGATTATATTGATGATCTATTAGGAATCATTGATCTTTATCATCAGGAGTTTCCCCAGCCTAGTAGCAAAATAATTGAAGAGCTAGACCGAGTTGATCTAGATTATGTCCGGGAAGATTTACCGAAGTTGATTCGAGCCATGAAAGATGGGGGCGATCGCATCAAGGCAATTAGCCATAGTTTACGAACTTTTTCCCGTGCAGATAGTGACCAAAAACAGAAATTTAAACTCCATGAAGGGATTGATAGCACGATTTTAATTCTCCGGCATCGTTTGAAGGCAAGTGATCAACATCCAGAAATTATCGTTGAGACTAACTATGGACAAATCCCCTCAATTTATTGTTTTCCGGGGCAGTTAAATCAGGTATTTATGAATATTATTGCCAATGCGATCGATGCCTTGGATGAGGCTAATCAAGGGCGGAGTTTTATGGAAATTCAAGCCCATCCTAACCGGATTATGATTGCAACTAAGTTGGTAGATGAACAGGTACAAATTAAAATTAGCGATAATGGCACAGGAATTTCTGATGAGGTCAAGGAACAGATTTTTGATCACCTATTTACTACAAAAATAGTCGGCAAAGGTACGGGACTGGGGCTGGCGATCGTCCAGCAAATTATCGTAGAGAAACACGGAGGCTCGATCGAAGTAGATTCTACTTTGGGTGAAGGTACTACATTTACAATTACTCTTCCTACTAATTAAAGTTTTTGGCAATCATTATTTAGCAATAGTTGTTGGTAGAGGAGTTACAGCCACTTCTAATTTGCCAGAAGGGACGATCGTAATCCCCCGGCGGACTGGTTTAACGGGTTTGGGGTCGATGAGTTTTAGCTCAAACTGGGTCAGGATTTGGGCGATAATTAACTTCATTTCATACATAGCAAAGGCAGAACCAATGCAACCTCTAGCTCCGCCGCCGAAGGGTAGATATTCCGTGGGGGTATATTTTTTAGTGAGAAATCTTTCTGGTTGAAATTGTTGGGGCTGGGGATAAGTGGCGGCTCGTTGGTGGGCAAGATAGATGCAAGGAACCACGATCGACCCCGGAGTGAGAGCTTGATCCTGAATTTGCAAGTTTACCTTTGCCATTCTCGGTGTGCCAATCAGGGCAATGGGATGGAGGCGCATAGTTTCTTGGGTGACGGCGTTGAGGTAGGGCAGTTTGGCGATCGCCTCTGGGTCTAGGTTTGTACTGGGGGGCGTAATGCTGGCAATTTCTAAACGAACTTGAGCTAAAACTGCTGGGTGACGATGGAGAAGATAAAAAGCCCAAGCAAGGGAACCCGCCGTAGTTTCATAACCCAGTAACAATAGAGAAACCAACTGATCCCGTAATTCCTGATCGGTCATGGCTGCCCCCGTTTCGTCCCGAGCGGAAAGCAGCAGGGTGAGAATATCTGTGCGCTCAGGATCAAACTCTGTCCGACGTTGGGTAATTTCGGCATAAATCAGGCGATCGATCTCCGCCCGTCGTTTTAGGAAATTTCCCCAGGGACTCCAATCACCCCAATCTTGTTGCAAGGGGGGGAAGAAAAACAAGCTAGAAAATAATGGTTTGGTGACATCTTCAAGGAGATTAGTTAACAGATATTGCATCCGTTCATAGCGTTCTCCAGTATTGAAACCAAAGACAATTTGCAGAATAATATCTAGGGTGATTTGGGGTAGATATTGGGGCAGAGAAATTACTGAGTGCGATCGCCATTTTTGAGTGACTTGTTGGGTAATCTCACAAATAGTTGCCCCGTAGTAGCGCATTCTCTCCCCATGAAACGGCGGTACAAGTAATTGCCGGAGGCGTTGATGCGATCGACCTTCTTGCAGCACGATCGAGCTATCTCCCATCAAAGGACGAAACACATGGGTAGCCCGACTAAAATCAAATTTCTCGCTGGGAATTGTGAAAATTTCCCCAATAGCCTCTGGAGAGTTAAAAAACACCACTGGAGGAGAATTGATCCCTAATACTGGAACAACAAAACTATCTTGATTAATTTGATTATAACTATCTAGAAATTTAATCGGATCAGCAATTAATCGTAGGGTTTTTAGGAGTGCATTACCTTGAGAATTTGTGTTGTTTTTCATGAATATCCTCTTAGCTAATTGAGCGGTTGCTACGTAATACTAGGAGGGCGAACACCCCCGCCACTAGTCCCCAAAAGGCAGACCCAATGCCTAGTAAGCTCACACCAGAAGCCGTCATTAAAAAAGTAATCAGGGCGGGTTCTCGTTCTTCTTCCTTGCTCAAAGCTCCAGCTAAACCATGGCCGATCGTGCCGAAAAGAGCCAAGCCAGCGATCGCTAAGACCAGTTCCTTGGGCAAAGCCGCAAACACCGCCCCCACAGTGGAACCAAATAACCCCACGATTAGATAGAAGCCCCCCGCCGCCATAGCCGCAATGTAGCGTCGATCGGGGTTTTCGTGCGCCTCCCTGCCCATACAAATCGCCGCAGTAATGGCAGCCAGATTTAGGGCATAACCACCAAAGGGAGCCAAAACTAGGGTAGCAACTCCAGTCCAGCCAATGAGAGAGGAAATGGGGACGTTATAGCCAGAGGCTCTGATGGTAGCGACTCCGGGAATATTTTGAGAAGCCATAGTTACCACAAAGAGGGGCAGGGCGACGCTAATTAGGGCTTGGAAGGAAAATTGCGGCAGGATAAATACAGGCTTGGCTAACTGGAGGCTGACCGTATCTAATTGTAACAATCCTTGGACTCCAGCGATGGCAACACCTACAACCAACGCTGTGACTACTGCATAGCGGGGCGATCGACTCCGCAAAATCAGGTAGGTACAAAACATGACCAGCACCATCAATAACTGGGTTTGCATGGCTCCAAAAACATCCAGCCCAAACCGGAGCAGTACTCCTGCCAACATCCCGGCAGCGATCGACAGGGGCAGACGGTTCAAAACTCGCTCAAACCAGCCACTAAACCCACACAAAGTAATCAATCCTCCAGAAACCAAAAACGCTCCCACCGCCTCAGGCATCGATACCCCAGCCACACCAGTAATCAGCATGGCAGCTCCGGGAGTAGACCACGCTGTCACGATGGGGACTCGGTAACGCAGGGAGAGGAGAATGCAGGTCAAGCCCATGCCCAGACCCAACGCCAGCATCCACGAACCAATTTCTTCTGGGGAGGCTCCCAGAGCTTGGGCAGCTTGGAAAACAATCACGGCGGAACTAGTAAAACCCACCAGAACCGTCACAAAACCAGCAATCACGGCGGAGATGGAAAAATCTTTGAGTAGAGACATGGTGGCAATTCGATCGAGGCAATGTAAGTAGTTTATTATGCCTTAGATTCAAAATTCTGTTAACCCAACCTAGCCTAATCAACTTACTTATATACTTCATCGATGACAAACTCTAGAGATTGCCCGTGACTGCTGCCGAACTTGATTTTCATGCCAGATTTTAGTTCTATTTCCTGGTGGTGGACTTTTTGCCAACCTTGGGCAGAGTAGATGAGCGTACCGTAACGGGAAAAATCCCGGAGAAGATAGGTCGGGTAGCGGGATAGGTCTTCTCGACAGAGAATTTCGGCGTGTTGTTGACTTACCCAGCGCTCTTGGATAATTAGATCATTTTCTGGTCTGCGTCCTACCCGCATCACCCCTCCCTGGAGATACCAAACTTGATTTGTCCCCCCCAGATCCCGGAGATAAGCCTTAGAAGGTGAACCCTCCGGCAGACTCGTATACCCCGGCAACTCGGTGATCCCCTCCTCGATCGAGCGGATTAGTTCCCCATTAAACTCTGGGTGCATGTAGAGAATTGGCAATGTCCAAGCGGGTTGATTGAACTTGTAGAGGGTGAGGAGGTGCTGGCGAGCTACAGTGACAGCTTGATCAATGGGCATCCGTACCGCTAGGGCTTGGGCAAAATTTTGGATAAAACTAAGGGCTTCATGGTCAGCGATCGCATCCCGCATTCCCAAAACTGCTGGCACACCATGATGAATTAACACCTCGGCCAGACTACTCCGGGGCATGGCTTGATTGCCAATCTGGGCTGGAAACGCCAACCAACAGGCATTAAACACCGCTAAAGTAACTTGATTACGGACTAATAGCTGAGCTAATTCTGTGCCATTCAGGGCGGCATCTTCCCGCAAAAACAACAGTCCCCCATCCGCGGCCGGAACTCCATGTCCTGCGTAGAAAAAAATATTGTAACCACCATTGTCGATCGCCCGGATTAGCTCCTGGGGAGTAGGTTGGGTGAGGGTGTCTACTTGGGCAGGAACGGCAGGAATCAATCGATTGGCGATCGCTTGGGCTTGTCTAGGTTGTTGCCAAACCCGACTCAAAGTCACCGCTTCAGCCTCTAAATCCAAAGCCTCACCCCCGGCTGCACCCAAGACTACTAAAATTTTCAGGGTTAGCCCCAACCTTTGCGGCAAGAGCGGATCTACATCGCTAGTCGTCCGGCTAAAGAGAATCTGTTCCTTCAGGGAAATCGCCTGTTGTCCAGATTGGGGCTGCATAATCTCCCAAGGTAGGGAAATAAAGTTAGGATCCCGAATCTCTAGCCGCAGGCGTAGGGGCTTATTTTGTCCCATGGCGATCCCTTGACTCTGGGCAAAACTATTCTGGATTGTCCCCGCAAATAACCATTGCCACAACTGCACTCCCAAATCCTGCATTAATCGATTAGTCGTGCTGCCTGTCCCGGTATTTTTGCTAAAGTTGCCCTCTGGATTATTAACTAGATTATTGGCTAGATTATGCTCTGGTTCCTGCGGTAGCTCCCCGTCCCCAGCATTTTCCTGCCTTGGGTTAGTGTCTTTTGCTTTTAACTCTGGCTTTAACTCTGGATGGTTCACGGGAGATAGGGGAGAGCCATTGACTGAAAAAACCTCCTGCCATCCCAGCCAGCTTTGGCTTAATTCTGGAGTCCAGAGAGAATCATGATGCACATAACCCCCCGGATAGGGAGACTTAAGTACCCACACCGCAAAATTTTCTGCCCCAGCTTTGGTCAGACGGGCGATCGCTAAACTTAGACAGGGTATTTCCCCAGTAGTCATAAATTATTCAAAATTCTCAAAGGTTTAATTACCAAATATTTGATTACAGGGGCGCATTGATCTGCTCGGCAATTATTGTAGCCTCTTGGAGGAGGTATTCAAAGAAAGTCTGGGCGACGATCGACAGTTGCTTGCCCTGGGGATAGATCACATACCATTGATTTTCGATGGGAAACTCCTGCACATCTAAAATTGTTAATTCCTCCATAGCTCCTTGTAACCCCAGAGTATGCCGAGATAGCACCGAAATCCCCAGTTCCCCCCGAATTGCCTGTTTAATCGCTTCATTACTTCCCAATTCTAGGCGGACTTTCACACTAATACCATGGCGATCGAACACCTCCTGCACCGATCGACGGGTTCCCGATCCCGGTTCCCGCATAATAAAGGGTTCATGCATCAGAGCAGTGATGGGAATATTTTTCTGTCCAGCGAGGGGATGTTTAGCCGAGGCGATGACCACAAGGGGATTTTTCAGCACCGGATGGGAACTAAGTAGTAAGCCCTCTGGTATTTGGCTGACGATGTAGAGGTCATCAAGATTGTCATTGAGACGTTCTGTGATCCCCAAATGATTTGTCACCTGCAAAGAGATATCAATGCCCGGATATTTCTGACAAAATGGCCCCAACAATCGCGGCACAAAATATTTTGCTGTGGTAATCACTGCCAAGCGCAGCTTTCCCTGCCGTAAACCCTTGAGGTCGGCTACCGTCATCTCTAACTGGTCTAACTTATCAAAGATTTCCCGACTTGCTGCCAGTAAGCGTTGTCCAGCCTCCGTTAGGTAGAGACGTTTGCCCACTTGATCAAACAGGGGAAGTCCCACTGCCTTCGTCAATTGCTTGACCTGCATGGATACCGTCGGCTGAGTGAGAAATAATTCTTCTGCTGCCCTCGTGAAACTGTTATGGCGGGCTACAGCCTCAAAGACTCTCAGTTGGTGCAGTGTTGCTTGTTCCAAGAAAATTTCTCCTCTAGACTTCTTCTAGTTCTTCATCTTCCTCGCTGGAGGGGGGAATCAGAGCCACTGCCGCGATCGCATCATCTTCGTCTAGGCGTTGGACTCGGACTCCCGTGGCCGATCGAGATTGGGTAGAAATGGCATCCACAGACTGACGGATAATGATCCCCCGGTTAGTGACGATCATCAATTCATCCCCCGGATTCACAACCCGCAGAGCCACTAGCTGATCCCCACTGGTTTTTGACTTAAACTTGGTGGCAATGATCCCCTTTCCAAAGCGGCGCTGGAGCCGGAACATGCCTACCGGAACCCGTTTACCGTAGCCATTGCTAGTGATAATTAATATCCAAGGACCCTCAGCAGTTAGCTCGACATCTTCCCCTGCATCTACCGTATCGGCAAAATCGAGACTAGCAGCTTCTTCCTCGGAGATTTCGGCAATGTCTGCAACTTCTGCCAACTCTAGAGCTTCGGTACTTTCCAGTAGCTCTTGGTCAAGTGCCGTACGGTCAAAATCAGAATTTTCTGCCTCCACATCACTGGCGATCGTCGCCACCACACTGCTGGGCAGCACATCCATACTAATCAAGTTATCTCCCTTGGTGAGCTTCATGGCTCTTACCCCCCGGGCTGTTCTTCCCATGGGTCGGAGTTGGGTATGGTCAGTGCGGAAATGGATCGCCATGCCTTTGCGAGAGCCAACAATGACACTATCCTCGGCTTTGGCTAGACGTACCCAGCGGAGTTGGTCATCGGCTTCGAGGGAAATGGCAATTAAACCATTGGAGCGGATATTACTAAAGGCAGAAAGGGCGGTCTTTTTCACAAACCCTTGCACTGTAAGCATCACCAAGTATTCCTCATCGCTAAATTCACTTACAGGGACGATCGAGGTAACTTGCTCTTCTCTGGGGATGGGCAGCATTTGAATAATTGGAGAGCCTTTTGCCGTGCGGGAAGCCAAGGGAATTTGGTAAGCCCGGAGACTGTAGACGACCCCCTGATCCGTAAAGAAGAGAATACTATCATGGTCACAACAGGTAAAGAAGTGCTTGATGCCGTCATCATCCTTCATTTTTGTTGCTGCTTTGCCCCTAGTGGCTCGGTTTTGCGCCTCGAAGGTATCCACGGGCATCCGTTTAATGTAGCCCTGTTCTGTGAGAAGAATTAAGGATTTTTCGTTGGCAATTAAATCTATATCAAAGATTTCCCCTTCGCCGGGATCGATGGTTGTTAAGCGAGGCGTTCCATGACTTGTTTTAATCGCTACGGCTTCGGTTTCCACAATTTCCAGAATCCGTTCCCGATTGGCAAGAATATGGCGGAGTTCGGTAATTTTTTGAGTTAGCTCTTCATGTTCTGCTTGAATTTTCTGGGCTTCCAAGGCGGTGAGGCGACGGAGTTGCATTTGGAGAATAGCATCAGCTTGAACTTCTGACAATCCATACTGTTCGGTTAATTGTTGCTTAGCAGAAGCGGTATCAGCACTTTCTCTGATCAGGCGAATAATTCCGTCTAATCTACCTAGGGCAATCAATAAGCCCAATAATAAATGATCTCGTTCTTCAGCTTTGCGGAGTTCGTACTGCGTCCGCCGAATAATAGTTTCAATCCGAAATTCTAGAAATACCGCTAGGAATTGTTTAATAGTCAAGAGCTGGGGTTCTTGGTGGACCAGTGCCAGCATGTTTGCCCCAAAGTTAGTCTGGATGGGGGTTTGTTTGTAGAGGTTATTCAGTACGACCTTGGCGTAGGCATCCCGCTTCAGTTCAATAACGATTCTCATGCCGTCTCGATCGCTCTCATCCCGGATATCAGAAATGCCCTCTAGACGCTTCTCGTTCACCATTTCGGCAATTTTCTCGATCAGGGCTGCCTTGTTGGTTTGGTAGGGCAGTTCAGTGATGATAATCGCTTCTCGATCCTGCCTGCCCGGTTGTTCGATCAGCTCAATCTCTGCCACTCCCCGCATGGTGATGGAACCCCGTCCGGTGGTGTAGGCTTCTTTGATCCCCGATGTCCCCAAAATCTGTCCCCCCGTAGGAAAATCTGGGCCGGGAATGTATTGCATCAATTCTCGATCGGTAATTTCGGGATTATGGATCAGAGCCACCAGCCCATCAATAAGTTCGCCGAGGTTGTGGGGGGGAATATTGGTCGCCATACCCACAGCGATCCCAGAGGAGCCATTCAAGAGGAGTTGGGGAATCCGGGAGGGCAATACTAGAGGTTCCTGCTGAGAACCATCAAAGTTATCGCCAAAATCTACGGTTTCTGCTTCGATATCCCGGAGGAGGGAATCGGTGGTCAGGGTTTGCAGCCGACACTCGGTGTAACGCATGGCTGCCGGGGGATCATTATCGACGGAGCCGAAGTTCCCATGCCCATTGATGAGGGGCGCCCGCATGGAAAAATCCTGAGCCATCCGTACCAAGGCATCATAGACCGCCGTGTCTCCGTGGGGATGATATTTACCTAACACTTCCCCCACAACTCTGGCGCATTTACGGAAGGGGCGATCGGGACTCAAACCCAGTTCGTGCATGGCGTAGAGAATCCGCCGATGGACTGGCTTCAACCCATCCCTCGCATCTGGTAAGGCTCGCCCCACAATCACGCTCATGGCGTATTCCAGATAGGAACGGGTCATTTCATTACGCAGATTAGTCGGGACAATCCGTTCTGGGGAAGTAGGCATAGGGGAAACTCCGGGAAATAGGAAATGCTAACAACAAAATTAATCAAAATCCTTTTGCTGGTCTTGATTCTAACACATTCTGCCCATCCCTTTCCTGTCCCTTTTTTGGTTGCAGGGTTCAATTTTCTCCGAGTTCAAGAGCGGCGATCGATCGCACACTAAGAATGAAACTAACCAGCTTTACTTACTTAAACTTGGCTAAAAATAGGCAATTTATAGAATTTCAAGACTCGCTCTAGCGTTTTGTTAGGTTTAGTGATTTTATTCATTCGGTATAAATTAAAGGAACATGGTCACTATATTTGTGCCAATCGCTAAATGATCCAAGCGTCACATTAAATGAACCTTTGCTAACATTTCTGCCGCCAAAAATATAATCTATATGGTAGCCCTTGTCTTCATGATGATACATATAAAATGTCTTTTGGTCTTCCTTTCCATGCTCAGCTCCATGTTGTTCATGAAATAAGCTCCTTATTCCTCTTTCGTGTAAATTACCAACCAGATTTTGGAATTTATAAATTTTATTCGGTCGATCAAAAATAAAATTAGCATTAAAATCTCCCATGATATAGATTCCATCTGAATAAATCTTCTCTCCGTATTCTTCTAATGCATCGAAGAGAGGCTGGACGTAAGAGCGTGTTTCGCTATTTGGCATAGCCCAAACTGCCAGTAGAATAAATGATTTCGCTCCCGTAACTTTCAGAGGAATAACCCAACGATGCTTAGGATTAAAAATCGGCAAGACCTCGAATTGATAATTGCCGAATGAATATACTGCGATTCCTTTTTTGGGATTATTTCCAATCCACTCAAATGACCGATTAGATAATACTCCAAAATTAAGTGAAGAAACTTCCAACTTTTCGCATTCAGGAACAATCAGGATATCAGGTTTCAATTCGCAAACAAGGAGGTGCTTACGATGAAAGGCTGATTTACAATTCCATGATATGAGGCGCATTGTATTCTTTAGCCTAGCTTATAATTTTATCGCAGATGCAGTACATTTACGTTTATAAATCAATATTAGCCCCATAACTCTAATGCTTAGATGTTTGGTTCGCCTAGATCAATGTATTTTTCGAGAAGCATCAATAATTCCTGGTCTTGGAAGGGCTTAGTGAGATAATCCGTGGCTCCCACCATTTTGGCTCGGACTTGATCGATAAATCCGTCCCCTATCCATCGTCAACTATTCATGATTTTGACTAAAACTCTCAAAAGGTCTTCTAGGTCGGTAGGAACACGGTAGAGATTAAGGTCTTGAGTTACACACCGAGATTGTCGATCGAACTGACCAAATTGCCAAATATTCCCCGTGGAAATTGCCCCATACAGGATGCTTTGATCGGATTTTATCCATTGATCGAGGGCGATGAGTTCGATCGCTAACTGGACAAAGCCCCGTTCTAGGTCTTCATTTTTGGCTTCAACTACTAGAAATGTCTGGTGATTTTGCAGTAGATAGTCGAGGGAACCTTTGAGTTGGTTGCTAACTGATACAGGGTATTCAACATTGAGGGTAGCTTGGGTGTAGTGGAGTAAATCGGTCAATACAGGGGCAATCAAAAATTCTCGCCGAGCCATTTCACTGGTCAGACTGAGGCGGGGTAGGCTTTCTTCGATGCGAGCTTTGAGGTCAGTGAGTCGATCGAGTTCTCCGGTGTAGTGAGGCAATTGGCAGGATCGGCGTTGGAGAGTTACACCAAAGTAGGCAAGGATGTCTTGGGGAGCAAAGTTGAGTTTGAAGTAGTCGGAGAAATTGTAAGGCTGGTTGGGTTGGAGAATTGGGTTTCTAAGCATTGGCTTTATTAAATATTAGGTTCTCCTAGACCGATGTATTTTTCGAGGAGCATTAATAATTCCTGTTCTTGGAAGGGCTTAGTGAGATAATCTGTGGCGCCGACCATTTTGGCTCGGACTCGATCGATAAACCCGTCTTTTCCAGTCAACATCAGGATCGGAGTTTGCCGGAAGGGTGTAGATTGGCGGAGCATCCCACAGAGATCATAGCCATCGAGCTTGGGCATCACCAGATCGCAGAGGATCAAATCTGGCTGGAGTTGGAAAATTTGGGAAATACTTTCGAGGGGGTCTTGGATAATTGTGACTCGATAACCGTGGGCTTGGAGAGTATATTCGATCATTTTGCCGATCGCCCCATCATCGTCAATGCACACTACTTGGGGACGAACTCCCGTCGCCATACTACTTTCTAGGCGTTGCTGGTGGGGATCAAGGGGAACCGAAGCAGGCATTTGTACCCAACCCTGCTGAATACAAGGATAAATAGCCTTCGCCACGGGCAGGATTTCTCGGTTTAAGTAGCGGGCGAGTTGTCTGAGGGAAGTTTTCCCATCTGCCCAAGTATCCAAGGTCTTAAAGGCATTTTCTGGTAAAAAGGCTTGCAAGCGCTCTCGATCGATCACGATGGGACACTGTTCCGGTGATTGAATATGGGGATGAAGTTGCTTCCATTCCTGCACCTGCTTCATAACCTCCGTCACGATCGGCTCAGTTTCCAAGGTCGTCAATTGGGGAGTCAACCCCGCTCCAATATCAAAAATAAAATAACCCTGATGCAGAGTCAGCAGATCAAACAACGTTTCCTTGACCATTCCACTAATGATGCTCCGTCCTTGGGCAGGGGTCAAAAGCCGCTTTTCTAGCAATTCCCAAAGATAACTATACTCTGGAGCCGTAGTTGTGCCTTGACTATCAGGGAAACTTTCCCTAGGCAACTGGAGTTTGTAGCGTTGGAGATAATCCCCCAGGCGGCGTAAGCTACTACTGCTATCGGCGGCGTAGACAATCTGCCCATCCCGGAAAAACATAAACCAAAAGGAACCCGCCCCGCCCCACAACTCCCGCACCGGAACCGCCGCTGCCCTATATATTTCCGAGGTGGAGCCAATGGTGGTGCCAATACTAGCGTTAATATTGGAATTCACGATCGGTTGTCGATAGGCTTCAATCAATAATTCCCCAGTCCGCTGCCCGAGGGCGATGAGCTGGAGAATACTCCGGATATCAATCTCGCTTAATGTTCCCTGCATTACTTGGTGTTCCCTGCCTTGGTGAAACAACTGCCTTTGTCTAATCTACCCAATGCCCCTGCACCACCCTTGATTGTGCATAATTTTGCTTTGCATCTTAGCTTTTATCCCTAAGGTTAGGTAATCTCTAGGGCTTAACTTGCATACTAGCCTAGATTGACGAAATTTTAACTAACTAAATATTAACTTGATGCGGATTAACTGGGTGTTGATTAGAGTAGATTAAAAAATAGATCGAAGAAAATTTCCTTGCCAGTAGCTCTATCCCTGAGTTAAAATCACGGTAAAATTAAACCTAATTCCCCAACAGTAATTTTTCTAGAGGCAGCTTTTCTCAACTACACTATCTTTTCGGAGATGTTGAGAATAAGAGTTTTTAGCTGTACCCTGAGTTAAACCCTATAATTTAGGTTGGGTTATGTCATTTAAGTTGGGAATTGCGTCACAAATACGTAACTTCCCTCTATTTTAACAGCAAGACACATAAAGAGGATCATCAGTGTGCTGTATTTAGCAGAAGTACAAAAACAGAAAGCTGGCTTCATGGGTAATGCCAAGACCGACCTCAAGCTCCTGGCTTGTCAACGGGCTGACCAAAGCTGGTCTGAAATCACTGGCGAAGAAATTATTCCTGCCCCCGGAGATGATGCCAACGCTCTGAATGCTGGGGCGATCGTGATGGTGAACTTGGGGGGAAATCGTCAGGTACAAGGAGAGATTGAACCCGCCGCCCGGCAACTGGTGGGGATGTTGAAAAATTTCTCCCGGCTGTTGGAAAAGTCCAAACAGGGTGAAGATGAGATTGAGCAATGGAAAGCCTCCCTGACTTATCAGATGCAGGAGCTGAACCGCCGGGAAATGGAGATGGAAGCGCGGCTAGAGCAGATGCAGCAAATGGAGGAGGAGTTTGAGCGGCTGGATCAACAGCGCCAAGAGATTAGTAGCACTCAGGAGCAGGCTGCTAGACTCCAAGAAGAGGTCGATCGAAATCGTCAGGAGTTGGAGAGTGCGTGGTCGCAGCTACGATCGGAACAGGGACGCATCCAAGAACAGTTATCTCAAGCCAGTCAGACGGCAGTCCTCGACCAACAACAGGCTTCGGAAATTCAAGAACTCCTGAGTCAACTGGCTGGGGCAGTGGCTCCCACGGATACGGTACGGGAAGAACTGAATCAGGCTTGGGAAATTCTCAACCAGCAGCAGGAATCTCTCAACTATCACTGGTCACAGTTAGATCAAAAGCGTCAAGAGGCAGAACAACTAAAGGAAACGGTCGATCGCCAGACCCAAGAGGTTCCCCAGAAAAAAATCGAAATGCAACAGGTGCAGGTTTCAGTCGATGAGATCAAGCTCCAACTCCAAGCCCAACAAAGGGTACTAGAGGCAAAACAGGAAGCCCTCCAAGTGATCCTTATGCAGAAGCAGCAACAGGATGAAACTCACCAGCAGTTGGCTCGTTTAGCAGTTAGTTCTACTGGGGTGAAAATTAGCCAAACGGTAGATATGAAGGCTCTAGAAGCAATGCCCTTAGGGGAATTAGAGCAGAAGGTGAATGAACTTCAACAGGAAATGGAAAAGTTTACCCGGTTTGTCAATGATCAAGAAGAGGAACTGGGCTACCAGCAAGAGCAGATCGAGTCCGTGGAGCAGAAGATTGCTCAAGCCAATGAATTCGATCGCATTAGCCTCGAAACAGAACTAGCCGAAGAGCAGGATCACTACCAAATGTTGGATAAAACCCTCGTGGGGCAGCGGCGCACCCTCCGGGAACGGGAAGAAATTCTCAACCAGCACCAAAAAGTTCTTAAGCGTCGGGAAGGGATTACTGATGAAGATGGCGACCAAAGAATTGACCTTGGGCCAGTGCTGACTCAACTAGAGACTTTTCGCCAACAGCAGGAAGATGAACTCCAGCGCTGGGAAGAACAGGTTTCGCAAATGCAGGGCAGTGTCCAGCAAGTCCAACAGACTTTTAACTTGCAAGTAGGGGATTTGGAGCAGAAACAAAGGGAGTTCCAGCAGCTAGAGCAGGAATGGCAAGAAAAGCGAGTTCGATCGGCCGAATTATGGGGTGTGGTTAATCTTTATCAAGAAATGCTGCAACCAGTTCAAGATCAACTCAATGGCATCCGGCAACATCTAGAGGCGATCGCTAATGGCTTGAACCAAATCCAAGAAACCGGAGATTACCAACTCCAATCGATCGCCCAACTCCGCCAGACCCTGAGTAGTTTTGTACAGTAGCTTAAAATTAACCTGAAATTAGCTTGAAATTAGTCTTGAGTTAGCTTTGGAGCTAGGCAGGCGATCGCTAGTTACTAGGAATTTGATATAATTAATTGCTCATTAATCAAAAGTTTCTCATGATTTCTAGTAATGACTTTCGTTCCGGTGTTTCCATTGAGTTAGATGGTTCGGTATGGCGGGTAATCGAATTCCTCCACGTCAAACCGGGTAAGGGTTCTGCCTTTGTCCGCACCAAGTTGAAAAATGCCCAAACTGGCGCTGCCCTAGAGCGTACCTTTCGAGCTGGAGAAATGGTTCCCCAAGCAAACTTAGAAAAAGACACCATGCAACATACCTACAAGGAAGGTGACGACTTTGTATTTATGGACATGGAAACCTACGAAGAAGCCCGGCTGACCGCTGCCCAAATTGGCGATCGAGTCAAATACCTGACCGAGGGAATGGAAGTTAGTGTCCTCACTTGGAATGGACGAGTGCTGGAAGTAGAACTACCAAATTTTGTAATTTTGGAAATTACCGAAACTGATCCCGGCGTTCGGGGAGATACGGCAACTGGAGGCACAAAGCCCGCGATCGTCTCCACTGGTGCTCAAGTTATGGTTCCTCTATTTGTCACTATTGGGGAAAGAATCAAGATTGATACTCGCAATGATACCTATCTTGGTCGGGAGCAATAATTAGCAATTAATACTTGTTATTACCTATTATTATCTGTGATCAGGATTATTACTTAAAACTACTTAATTACAGCTATTTATTGAAATTATAGGTAAAGATTATTGATTAAGAATAACCATCAATTCTCGATCGCTAATTTTAGTTTATTAACATAGACTCTAGGGGTAGGGTGGGCAATGCCCACCTTAAATATCAACAAAAAGTATTAACGAAAAAGTATTGTATTAACAAAAACTCTACCCTCACAAAATTCTTAAAATCACTTCCAAAAATATCTCAACATCAACTCAACATCAACAATTTAAAACTTTAATAAACCTATAGTTAAAAACTGGACATAATAACTTGTGGCAATAGACTTTAATGAAATCCGGGAACTATTAACGGCGATCGCAAATACTGATATTTCCGAACTGACTCTGAAAAATACCGACTTTGAACTCACTGTCCGCCGGGGAACTACGGTAGTTTCTCCAGTGATCACAGCAGCCTCTGTTGCGCCTTCTCTTCCACCCCTCACCATTCCCGAACCCATTCCCCTTGCTGAAGAGCCAATTCCGCCACCGCCTAACGATCTCAAGGGTGAAGCGAAACTAGAAGAAGTTCGATCGCCCATGGTGGGAACTTTTTACCGCACTCCCGCCCCCGATGAGCCTCCCTACGTGGAAGTGGGCGATCGCATCCGCAATGGACAGGTATTGTGTATCATCGAAGCCATGAAATTGATGAACGAAATCGAATCAGAAATTTCTGGGCAGGTGATGGAAATTCTGGTGGGTAATGGCGAGCCAGTGGAGTATGGACAGGTGTTGATGAGGGTAAAAGTTTAGGAGGTAAAGAAGGTAGAGGAGGTAAAGGAGGTAAAGAAGTAAAGTAAAGGGATAATGTTTGCTATGCTTCTAAATTTTCTGGTGAATTTTCAAAACTCGTCTAAATCTATCAATCCAAAATTCATATTCTCTACCTCCCTGTACCTCCCCTTACCTCCCTGTACCTCCTTCTTTTATGAAAGTTACCTACAGCCCCGCCTATACGATCGTACCTACCTACGAGTGTTTTAATCGTTGTAGTTACTGTAATTTTCGGGTTGATCCGGGGGCGGATCTTTGGATGCCCCTGAGTGAAGCTCGACAGCGATTAGAGCAGTTACAGGGTCAGGGAGTTTGTGAGATTTTGATCCTTAGTGGCGAGGTTCATCCCTCTTCTTCTCGGCGATCGAGCTGGCTAGAACACTTGATCAATCTCTGTCAATTGGCGATCGACTATGGATTTCTGCCCCATACCAATTGTGGAATTTTAAGTTTGGCAGAAATGGCGGAGCTAAAAAAAGTTAATGTTTCTATGGGGCTGATGGTGGAGCAAATTACCCCAAAACTTTTGGAAAATGTTCATCGTCATGCTCCGAGTAAAATTCCTGCCTTAAGATTAGAGCAGTTAGAATTTGCCGGACAATTAAAGATTCCCTATACCACGGGCTTACTATTAGGAATTGGGGAAATAGAAACAGATTGGGTTGATAGCTTAGAGGCGATCACTGAGATTCAAAATAAGTACGGGCATATTCAAGAAGTAATTCTTCAACCCTACAGCCCCGGTAGTCAAGAAACTCATCCCCAAAATCATCAACTAACTAGTTTTGATCCCCAAAAGCTACCCCAAGTAATCAGCCTTGCTCGACAGATTCTCCCCACCTCGATCGCCATCCAAATCCCCCCCAATCTTGTCCCTGATCCCCAGTGGTTAATGGCTTGTTTAGAGGCAGGAGCAACAGATTTAGGTGGCATCAGTCCCTTTGATGAAGTCAACCCCGATTATCCCCATCCCCACCATCAACAACTCCAAGCTCAGTTATCAAAAAATAACTATCAATTAATCCCTCGATTACCTGTCTATCCTCAATACATTTCATGGCTAGATTCTAAATTACAAGACTTAGCATTATCTTGGCTTGATTACTTCCAAAATCTCAATTCTGACCAACCAGCTATTAACACTAATTTTGCTAATCCTAGAAAGTTTCTAGCGACTAAAGTCGTAACTACAAATTAATCTAACTAACCCAACTAAATCTATTAATTATGTTTATTAATCTAGAATACGAACCAGCCATGGAAGCCATGGGGACTGATTACTATGATGTGGTCACGGCGGCGGAGTTTCCTCAACATATTTTGAGATTTCGTAACGATCGACTCCTGCCCCTGATTGGTTTAGACCCTCAACAGGTAAGCGATGGTGATTTTATTCAATCCTTTGGCAAATTTGAAGCTGTACGTCCTTTCTTGGCGTTGAA